>MWOX01000128.1 GCA_002026005.1 Prochlorococcus sp. HOT208_60m_808M21 | reverse complement strand
CAGATAGAAGACCTAAAGTCGCAAATTTCAATTGATTTCATAAATAAAATTATTACTTTTGATGTGAATAAGAATGAAATAATAAATATACCTTTTTCGTTAAGGAAGTTTTTCATAAGTTCATCTAAAAATATTGAAAATACAAAAAAAAGGCTTTTGAAAGAACTTCATGTTGCCTGGCAATTTGAAATTGAAGGGATAAGAAGAATGCAGTTAAAAGGTATACAAAGAAAAAATCAAATTATTGTCGCGACAACTGTTTTCTTATCTCCTATCCCATCAATTGATGTTATGGCAATGACAGTACTAAATTCATTAATGATTAAAGAAATTAAGTCTATATGGGGATGTAATTGGTCTCCTGAAATTTTAGATAAAGTTTCTAAAGAGATTTTAAAGACTGCAATTGCTCAGGGAGTTATTGAATGGAGTGGACAGACTCTAATTGGCATAACAAAATTACATGGACCAAATTGGCTTGTTTCTGGAACATTTCAGGCTGTCAGTGCTGCTTATTTAACAAGAGTAGTATCAAGTTCTTTGGCTGATTTTATGGCAATAACAAAAGGAGTAGAAGAACCTGATTTGGATTTTATAAAGAAAAATTCTGAGAAAATTGTTGAAAAAGCTTTTGAAAAAGAAAAAATAAATTGGCAAGGATTTATTTCTGATCTTAGAAAACCACTTATGAAAATATCTTTTAGTTCATAATCTAGTTTAAAGTTAAATATGAGGAAAAAAATTCTTTTTTTTAGTTTATTACTTCTGCTTTCTATTACTTCAGGCTCATGCAAGAGAATATCAAATAAAAATGAAAGTAAAGAAGTAATACTGACAAGTTTCACAGTTTTGGCGGACATAATTAGCAATGTTGCTAAAGATGATTTTATTGTTAGATCAATAACTAAACCTGGAGTTGAAGTTCATGGCTACCAACCAACTCCGAGCGATTTGGTAAATGCCTCTAGTGCTTTTGTTTTTATTGATAATGGATTTGGATTTGAATTATGGGCTGAAAAATTTGTTTCTAATTTAAAAGTTAAAAGAATTACTGTCGCGGAAGATTTAGATCCTATTTTTATCAGTGAAGATTTTTATAAAGGTAAACCCAATCCTCATGCCTGGATTTCTCCAAAAAGAGGGATCTTATATGTAGATATTCTCGTGGATTCTTTATCAGAATTGAGGCCATCCAAAAGGACATTATTTGAAGAAAATGGAAAAATTTATAAAGATAAACTCTCTAAAATAGATAAAGAATTCTCACTTTTTATTAATAACTTAAATAAAGACAGAAGGTATCTAGTAAGTTGTGAAGGTGCTTTTTCGTATTTAACAAATGATTATGGATTAGAGGAAGTTTATTTATGGCCAGTCAATGCTGAGAGTCAAATTACGCCCAAAAGAATGACAAGAACAATTTCACTAGTTAAAGAAAAAAATGTCCCATCTGTATTTTGCGAAAGTACTGTAAGTAACGAATCTCAAATGATTGTTGTAAAAGAAACTGGGACTAAGTTTGGAGGAAATCTTTTTGTTGATTCATTATCTGATGATAGTGGGCCTGCTAGCTCATATATAAAAATGCTTAAGCATAATTTGGATTTAATTAAAAAAGGGCTTTTTTGAATTATGGAATCAATCAAATATCAAAACTTTAGGATTGATGCAGAAAATATTTGCGTTGATTACAACGGTAAGGTGGCTTTGTATGATGCCAATTTAAGATTGAAACCTGGCCAGATTTGTGGGTTAGTAGGGATGAACGGGGCTGGTAAAACAACTTTTTTTAATGCTTTAACTGGCTTTGTAAATATTTCGAAGGGAAAAATTAGAATTAATGGAGAGTCTGTAAGATCTGCTCAAAAAGATCAGACAATTGCTTATGTTCCTCAGAGTGAGGGAATTGATAGTCAATTTCCAATAAATGTTTGGGATGTAGTGATGATGGGAAGATATGGTTCGATGAATATTTTTAGATGTCCTAGAGAGTCTGATGTTCAGGCGGTTAAAGATGCTATTGAGAGAGTTGATCTTACTGATCATTTATCTACACCTATTGGAAACTTATCTGGAGGTCAAAGAAAACGAACTTTTTTAGCTAGAGCAATTGCGCAAAGGGCGTCAATATTACTTCTTGATGAGCCTTTTTCAGGTGTTGACATAAGAACTGAAAAACTTATCTCGGAATTATTTATTCAATTTAAAAATGAGGGGAAAACTATATTATTATCAACGCACGATATGATTCATGTCCGTGAATTTTGTGATTTGGTACTTTTAATAAATAAAACTGTTGTAGCGTATGGCGAGACCTCTGAAGTGTTTACTCCTGAAAATATTACAACTACTTTTGGAGGAATCTCACCTGATTTCTTGTTTGGACCTGAATCCTAAATTTTAAATTATATGGAGCTCTGTTCTTTTTTAACTTTAGATTCATTCATAACAGATCCTTTAACTCATGACTTTATGAGAAAAGCACTTCTTATGAGTTCATTAGTGGCAGCTGTTTGTGGTTTCCTATCTAGTTATTTAACTCTTAAAGGATGGGCTTTAATGGGAGATGCAGTGTCACATTCAGTAATGCCTGGTGTTGTGGTTGCTTATGCATTAGGTCTTCCTTTCTCATTAGGGGCATTTATTTTCGGAGTTGGTTCAGTTGCATTGATAGGGTTTATTAAGCAGAAATCTAGGGTTAAGGAAGATACTGTTATTGGGTTGGTATTTACTGGATTTTTCGCTCTTGGAATTGTATTGGTTTCTAAGATTAAAAGTAATATTGATCTGCACTCTATTCTTTTTGGTAGTCCATTAGGAATATCACTTTCAGATGTAAAACAAACCATATTCATTTCATTATTGGTAGTAATCCTTTTATCAATTTTTAGGAAAGATTTAATGCTTTATTGTTTTGATCCTAGGCATGCAAAAACAGTTGGAATTAACGTATTGTTTCTTCACTATTTACTCCTCACGTGTTTGTCTTTGGCAGCAGTTGTGGGCTTGCAGTCTGTTGGAATTATTTTGGTAGTTGCGATGTTGATTACACCAGGAGCTACAGCATATTTACTTACGGATAAGTTTGATAGTATGACAATAATTTCAGTATTAAGTGCAATTATCTCGAGCCTAATAGGCATATACATTAGTTTTTGGTTTGATCTTGAAACAGGTGGATCAATTGTCTTAGCACAAACTTTTGTATTTTTATTCGCTTTTTTATTCGCTCCAAGATATGGAATATTTAAGTTAAAGAAATTTTTTGCTGGTTATAAATGATAGTGGTGGAAGAAACTTTAAATAAAAATTGGTATTGGTGGCCATTATTTCCCTTATATCCTTATGGGAAAAAGAAAACAATCTTAAGAGAATTAATTCCTGATCAAATATGGTCCTTAGAACAAATACAAGGACTTTATTATGTTGCGGTTCCAATAAGAATGACGGTAATAAAGGTTGATAATGGGTTGATGCTAATAAACCCACTGCCTCCTACAAAAGAATTAATAAATGAGTTAGAAAAATTAATTGCGATTCACGGCAAAGTAAAAACAATAATTCTCCCAAGCGCCTCCGGACTAGAACATAAAATCGGACTGCCAGCTCTTTCAAGAATTTTTAAAGATGCAGAAATTTGGCTTTGTCCTGGACAGTGGAGTTTCCCTATCAATCTTCCACTAGATTTTTTAGGAATTCCATCAAAAAGATCAAGAATACTGTTTGAGGAAGGTACTCCACATACGAACTCATTTAAATGGTCTTCATTAGGCCCACTGAATTTAGGACTTGGAAGATATCAGGAGATAAGCTGTTTCCATTATTCTACGAAAACGCTTCATGTAACAGACGCAATAGTTGGAATAGACTCCACGCCACCTGAGATATTTAATTTTGACCCAACTCCACTTCTTTTTCATTCTAGAGAGAGAGGAGATCAACCTTTGATTGACTCCATTGAACAAAGAAAAAAAGGCTGGAAAAGGTTAGTCTTATTTTCATCTTTTTTGAAACCAGGTAAATTAAATATTCCACCTTTAAAAGAAATATTTAAGTATTCGTTCAAAAAAGATCTTAGAAATTGGAGGTCTCATTTCGGTATTTATCCCTTTTTGTGGGATGAAGATTGGGAATTTTCTCTTGTTGAAATAATGGGTGAAGATACTCCTAAGATTCAAGTGGCACCAGTTTTACAAAAACTAATTTTTCCCCGTTCAAAAGAAGTATTACTTAAATGGCTAGAAAATATCAAGTCTTTTGAAGATATGGAATATTTAATTCCAGCTCATTTTACCGCACCTGTAAAATTTACAATAGAAGATTGTCAAAAATTAATTAATGAAATTAATTCCCAAAAGTGGGACAAACTACCTGAGGATAATAAATTTTTGATGGGTTTATATAAAAAGTTGTTTGAACTAGGAATAATTCCTGAAGAAGTAAATCTTTAAAACTATTATTCTTCAATAAACATGTTTTCATCATTTTTAAGAGTTTGTTCCAGCTCTTTTCTTTGCTCCATTTGTCTTAAGAAATATCCCGTCATCATTGCAGAAGATAGTAAATTAGCAATGTTGTCTTTTGAAGATGTTATTTTTACATCAAATTGATCTGAAGGAAGCATTCCAAGAAGACCTTGAACATTATGTCTAATAATTTCTTGAATATCTTCACTAGCTGATTTTGCTACTCTTTGCAAAACTTCAGGAGATTGTTTTTGTAAATATTGGATTAAGTCATTCTCATCATTTGGATCATTATTTTCAGTGGCAAGAAATTCTGGATTAAACATTTCTACAACTTCAAGATATAAAAACCTTACAACATCACGTACCCATTAATTTAAATTATTAAGGGCAGGGAACCGAATAGGTCCAATTTTATTAAATGGCCAATATCTAAAAATAGCCTTACCAATAACCTTTTCATAGGGTAAAAATCCCCAAATATGTGAGTCCATACTGTTATTTCTATTATCTCCCATCACCCATAATGACTCTTCTGGGACAATAAAAGGCCCTATAGAATAATTAATGTTTTTGTCAAAAACGTAATTTTCTTGAGCTATATCATTTAAGTAAAGGTTACCGTCTCTTACTTCTACCTTGTCTCCAGGTATTCCAATTACTCTTTTTATTAGTGCAGTATCTGCTTCATAACCAGCATTAATTAATTGTTCGGGAACGTTAAATACAACTATTTTATTTTTTAATTTTGAAAGATTTGATTTGGATGTAATTTTGGGTGTTACTTTCTCAACAAGAATTTTATCTTGTATTTGAAGAGTTGGAAGCATTGAACCGGATGGGATCCATCTTGGCTCTATAACCTGCCATCGTATAATTAAAGCAATAGATATCCAGATTAAAAGATTTTTTAAATCCTTTAGTATTGAATTTCTTTTTTCTTGTGTTGCAGACATGTTTTATTTAATTCAGTTATAAGGAAATCCCAAAGCATTTATATATAAATTATGACATCATCTATTGAATGCATAAATTTTCTTAGAAGTTTACAACTTTTGAATCTTCTTATAAAAATAGGAGTTCAAAATTTAATACTGTGTCCTGGTAGTAGATCAGCACCTTTAGCAATAGCTGCTGGAGAATTAAATAAATTAGGACTGGTAAATATTTTTAATTCAATAGATGAGAGATCTGCAGGATTTCACTCTCTTGGAATTTCTGCTGCATCGGGTAATCTTTCTTTAGTAATTACCACTTCTGGGACTGCCGTAAGTAACTTATTGCCAGCAGCGGTTGAGGCAGACCGGTCTTGTAAAGGTATTATATTTCTTACTGCTGATAGACCCTTAAGATTAAAAGATTGTGGCGCTAATCAAACAGTAAATCAAGAAAATTTTTTGAGTTCAGTCTGCAGAAGAGTTTTAAGTACAAATCTAAATGGACTTCATGAAACACAAGAAAATGAAATCTTAAATTTAGTTAGAATTACTGAGAAACAAATATCAAGCTTTCCTGGTCCTATTCATTTAAATATTCCTATTGATAAGCCTTTAGCTATTTCATTTTTGAATAAAAAAAATGTTTTAGAGGTTTTTGAGAGAATTTATTTAAAGAAAAAATACATATTTCAGGAGGTTGAAATAAAGTTTTATAAAAACAAATTCTTAGAAATTTCAAGAAGTTTAAATTTAGATGAATCCGGCATTATTTTGGTAGGTCCCTATCAAGGTTCCATAAATGATTTAACTTCTTTCAATAAATCTTTAGAGAAATTACAAGAAATTACTGGTTGGCCAGTATTTGCTGATCCTGTTTCCGGCGTTTGTTCTGATTTGAGAGGTTTAGTAGTTAATTGGGAATTAGTCTTAAGAAAAAATAAAAATTCAGTAAATTGTCATCAACTTTTGAGGCTTGGCCCTATGTCATCCTCAATTGATTTGGAGAATTTTTTAACAACCTTCGAAGGGATACAAATTCTTATAAAAGAAAAAAACTTTAGAAAATTGGACCCTATAAAAAAATCATTTGAATATGATTTTGGGCTATCAAATTTTACTACTCTATTGTTAGAAGAATTATCGACTAACGAAAAAAACAAAAAGTCTCTTACTCCGATGGCTCTAGATTTAATAGAGGAAGGCGAGCATATTAAAGAAATTTTAAAAGAGCAAATTACTCAAGATAATCAAATTACTGAGTATATGCTTGCAAATCTTGTTCCAAAACTTTGGCCAGCTGAAAATCCCATAATGCTCTCCGCGAGTAGTCCGATTAGAGATTGGCTTACATTTTCTGAGAATGGTACTTTAACAAGAAATTGTTTCAGCTTTAGAGGAGCTTCTGGCATAGACGGTACTTTATCTCTTGCATTAGGTATTTCTAGAATTAAAAATCCTCTACTTCTTGTGACTGGAGATTTGGCTTTTATCCATGATATAAATGGTTGGCTGATTGAAAATTCAATCGATATGAATTTAACAATTCTTTTGATAAATAATAATGGCGGAAATATATTTAATCGTATTTATAAAGAAAATTTAAAAGAAGATGAATTAAAAAAACTTTTTCTTATGCCAAAAGAAATAAACTGGTCAAAACTCGCAGAGGGCTATCAAGTAAACTTTAAGAGTGTGGCAAATTTTAAAAAATTACGAGAGGCATTCGATTGGAGCATTTCTATCAAGAAATCTGTAATAATTAAAGTTGATATCGATCCAGAAAGTGAAATTTGTGAAAAAAATGCTCTGCTAGAAAAAATAATTGGCAGTTAAATTTATCATTTTCTATTTTTGAATAATTAGGTTTCATGCAAGTATTACCCGGTAAAACAACTTTAAATTGGTCAGAATGCAAATCTTATGAAGATATATTGTTTCACAAATCAGATGAGGGAATTGCGAGAATTGCAATTAATCGGCCTGAAAAAAGAAATGCATTTAGGCCACAAACTGTAGATGAACTCATTAACGCATTTAATATCGTAAGAAATGATGAAACTATTGGCGTAGTTCTCTTTACAGGGGCGGGACCTGACAAGAAAGGTATTTATTCTTTTTGCTCTGGAGGTGATCAGAGTGTAAGAGGTGAAAATGGATATAAAAATGATGAAGGTAAGCAGAGATTAAATGTACTTGAACTTCAAAGATTAATAAGAAGTTTGCCTAAAGTGGTTATTGCCTTAGTTCCTGGCTTTGCAATTGGAGGAGGTCAGGTACTTCATTTAATTTGTGATCTCAGTATCGCCTCTGAAAATGCAATATTTGGTCAAACAGGTCCAAGAGTTGGTAGTTTTGATGCGGGTTTTGGATCTAGTTATTTAGCAAGACTTGTTGGTCAGAGAAAAGCAAAAGAAATTTGGTTTTTATGTAGAAAATATAATTCCAAAGAAGCTCTTAAGATGGGCTTGATAAATGCAATTACAAAGATTGAAGAATTAGAAGCTGAGGGTGTAATCTGGGCAAGAGAGATTTTACGAAATAGTCCAACTGC
>MWOX01000127.1 GCA_002026005.1 Prochlorococcus sp. HOT208_60m_808M21 | reverse complement strand
CAAGGGCTTTACCAACTTTGAATTTGAATACTCCATTCCACGAAGCGATGCTGAGATAATAATGTCAAATCTTTCAAATACAATTAAAAAAGATAGATTCTTTCTAGAAATTGAAAAAAAATCTTGGATAATAGATTGCTTTAAAGAAAATAATTATCCACTTGAAATTGCAGAAATTGAACTTTCTAATGAAGAGGAAAATTTATTTCTTCCATCTTTCATTTCAAAAGAAATTACTGGGCTGACCAATTACTCCAATTTCAGTCTCGCCAACAATCCTTTTTCACAGTGGAAAGAAGACTAGTTAACAACTTTCAAAATTACCTAGTCAAAAGAACCACTTATCCTTTATATTTTCTTTATATTTAATCAAAGTATTTTTTAATTTCTTCAGATGTATGGTCTTTACGACAAAGAAGGTATATTGAGATTTGTTGATTCAGACAAGGATGCTTGTATAGCATATGCTGAACTCTTTGAATTTGGATCTACAAATTATTGTCTAATGGATTTGGCTAATGATACAAAAAAAGTAAAAGGTAATACTAATCTTGATCAGAGTCAGGAAGTGTACAACAATTAAATCCATCTCTACAAATCTTGCCATTGTCCATTGCCCAATTCAAAAGTGCTACTCTGTTTTTAGAACCAGTTTTTGTAAACATATTACTTACATGATTATCAACAGTTCTTTTACTAATAGTTAGTTTTACCGCAATTTCTTGATTTGTAAGCCCATCAGCGACGAGATCAATGATTTCCATCTCTCTTGCTGAGAGACCCATCATATCAATGTTGTTTACTTCTTCTTCAACCATTTGCATTTAAACAGTTCCTTTTTTATATTAATTGAGTTTAGCAATCTCAGTACACTTGTTAACCAAGTAGGAAACAAAAGCAATTGAAATCAAAACTTCAGCAGACATTAGAAAAAAATTCTAAGGTAATAACGGCAGAGTTAATGCCGCCAAGAGGTGGAAGCCCCATAAGATCTCTTAAGATAGCACAACTTTTGAAAGATAAGGTACATGCTGTTAACATAACCGATGGAAGTAGAGCTGTAATGAGAATGTGCAGCTTGGCAATGTCCAAACTATTACTGGAAAATGGGATAGAACCAGTAATGCAAATTTCTTGCAGAGATCGTAATAAAATTGCTTTACAATCAGATGTTCTGGGAGCAAATGCTTTAGGAATTAGAAACATCTTATGCATTACCGGTGATTCAGTAAAAGCTGGGGATCAACAAGATGCAAAGGCCGTACATGAGTTTGAGTCTGTTAGATTGCTTCAACAAATTCAGGCTTTCAATAAAGGAATTGATCCTACTCTAGGAGAACTTTCCGATAAAAAAACATTTATTTTTGCAGGTGCTGCAGCTGATCCAAATTGTGGAAATAAAAGAAGTCTAGAAAATAGAATGAGAAAGAAAAAAGAGGCTGGAGCTGGATTCATACAAACTCAAATGGTTATGGAAAAAGAAAATTTGATAGAGTTTTGTGAAAAAATTAGCAAGCCTCTTGAAATTCCTGTAATTGCAGGAGTATTCCTATTAAAATCTTACAAAAACGCTCTCTTTATAAACAAATACGTTCCAGGTGCCAACATCCCTGAAAATATCTTAAATCGTCTTAAAGATGCTAAAGAGCCATTACAAGAAGGCATTAAAATTGCAGCTGAACAAGCTCATGATTTTATGAATATCGCAAATGGTGTTCATCTAATGGCCGTAAAAGCAGAGCATTTAATTCCTGAAATTATTGAAAAAGCTAATCTTAGTCTGGAATATTAATCAAATCAGTACCTAATAATTCTGCCATTGCTTTCTGCTGAGGCGATGGCTCAGTCAAATCAGATCTTCTTGAATCTGCTATTAACCAATCTAAAGATGCATCTTGCAAATCAAAATGATCTCCATTTTTCCCAACACAATATTTACCAAACACTAACTTATCCATAAGTCTTACACCTTTACCAATTTTAGAATAATCAAAGATAATTGAGTTATCTATAGTTGCGCCCTCGCAAATGCAACAACTTGGTCCAATCATGGAAGGGCCAATAATAGTCGCTCCATCCTCGATTCTAGTCATGCCTCCTATATAAACTGGCCCAGTAATATTAACCTTTTCCCAGTTAGCTGCTACATTCAAGCCGGTAAAAACTCCTGGTTTTATTTCCTTACCTGGTATTTGCACTTGTCTTACCTTACCTTGTAGAACATTTCTAATAGCACTCCAATAATCAGGAACTTTTCCAATATCTACCCATTCAAAATCCATTGGCAATGCAAAAAATGGTAAATCCATTTCAACAAGTTTAGGGAAAAGATCAGCTCCAATATCAAATTTCTCTGCTGAAGGTATGTAATTAAAAATTTCAGGTTCGAAAAGATAAATTCCTGTATTTATAGAGTCACTTAAAGCTTGATCAACTGTTGGCTTTTCCTGAAAAGCCTTTATTCTCCCATTTTCATCAGAAACTACGACACCGTAACTTGATACTTGATCTTTAGTTACCTTCTTTGTTATTAAGCTCGCAATAGCTCCTTTTTGCTTATGTTTTTTAACAGCTTGAGTTAAATCTAAATCAACTAAAGCATCACCACATAAAACAACAAAAGTTTCATCAAAGAAATTTTGAAAATCCTGAATTTTTTTTAATCCTCCCGCAGATCCTAAAGCATCACCTATCAATTCTCCATCTTCAATTCTCCCTTCAAAACTATAAGCAATTTCTACTCCAAATCTTTGCCCATCCCTAAAATAATTTTCAATTTCTTCAGCTAGATGAGAAACATTTACCATTATTTCCTTAAAATTATGTTCTCTTAAAAGTTCCAAGAGAAACTCCATAACAGGTTTTTGCAAAATCGGAATCATCGGTTTAGGAATAACGTGCGTAATAGGCTGCACACGTGTGCCTTTACCTGCCGCAAGTATCATTGCCTTCATAAATTCAAAACCATTTTTTAAATTATACGTTATTACTATGAAGCTTCTAAGCAGCCGAGGAAGAGGCATTACTTACCTCAAGATTTTCTATAGGCAATTGAGCTAAGCCACCATCAGGTATTATTCTTTTAATTTGAATTGGGCCATATAAAGAATTAATTTGTTTAATTTCAATTTTGTTTTCAGATGATAAAAATAACAAAGCCCAAAAAACTCCCAAACGGTCTTTATCTAAATCATTTTTTACAACTGTTTGCCATTTTTTGACTAAATATTCAAAATCTGTCCATTGTAATGCTTTTTCCCATCCTTCAATAAATTTCCCTAATGCTTTAGTGGTTTCTGGAAGTTTCTCGCGATGCGCTAATGACTTTACTTGAGAAATTAAAGCCCTATCAGAATATTTTTTATTTCTTTTTCTCTTCATGAGCAGAAGATCTTGAGTTTCTATAACTTCTGCTATGGACTCTAACTGACTTACAAATTCTCCCAATGTTGTTGTACGTTTAAGAATTGGTTGTGCAATTGATCTTCTCCTTAGATATTTTTCAGGATATTTCGGAATATCAAATTCTTTATCAATCCAATCTTGATCATCCAAATCAAATTCATCTTCAAAATCGGTAGAATTTTCTTTGAAAACATCAGCTTCCAAAACCTCAGCTTTAAGATTAACTAGTACGGAAGCCGCAAAAAATGCTTCGCTAGTCTCAGCCAAATCCTTCTGGTATGAGATTTGACTATTTGAAGATTGATTAAAAGTATGTGAGTATTCCTCTAAAAAACTATCAATTACACTTATTACATCAATATCCCATGGATCAAGCTCACCTTTACCTGCGGCGTCTTGAAGGAACTTAATCAACAATCTAGGGCCTAATTGTTGCCTATCAATGGGATTGAAATAAGATATTTTGAGATAGATAAAATCTACTCACAAGATAACTTTTAATTTATTTAATGCCAAACAATATTGAGTTAATTTAAAAAATTATATTGTTGGAGCTTTAAGGATGTCATTTGTTTTAGTTCCTGAAAAAATATTTGTTTTCACAGCACCTTTAACTGCAGTTAAATCTCGATCGACCAAATTATTGATAGATGCAATGTAACTTTCAGTAATTAATCTTGGATATAAACCTATTCCAATAATCGGTAAAAGTAAACAAGCAATAATATAAACTTCCCTTGGCTCTGCATCTACAAGTTTTCGTTCTTCGATTAATTTAGGATTTTCTTTACCAAAGAAAATTTCTCTTAACATTGAAAGTAGATAAATAGGAGTAAGTATTACACCGATAGCTGCTAAAGAGGCCATCACTACCCTAAACGGTAATGTATACACTTCATCAGTAACAAATCCTGTAAATACCATCAATTCGGAAACAAATCCACTCATACCAGGTAAAGCCAGGGAAGCCAGGGAGCAAGCAGTCCATAGAGCAAACATGATTCTCATTTTTTGTCCTACACCACTCATTTCATCAAGTTTAAGAGTCTTTGTTCTGTCATAGGTAGCACCAACAAGAAAAAATAAACTTGCTCCGATTAATCCATGACTAACCATTTGCAGCATAGCTCCGCTTGTTCCAAGGCTACTAAAACTCCCTATTCCAATAAGAACGAAACCCATATGACTTATCGAACTGTATGCGATTTTTCTTTTAAGATTTCTTTGAGCAAAAGAAGTTAATGCAGCATAAATTATATTGACTACCCCTAGAACTATTAATAATGGGGCAAATTGAGCATGAGCAACAGGTAATAATTGTGCATTAAATCTTAAAAGAGCATATCCTCCCATCTTTAATAAAATTCCTGCTAAAAGCATATGAACTGGAGCTGTAGCCTCTCCATGAGCATCTGGGAGCCAAGTATGAAGGGGTACTATTGGAAGTTTTACACCAAATGCAATTAAAAGCCCTACATAACATAATATTTGGAATTTTTGACTAAAATTTTGAGCTGCCAAGTGAGAAAACTCAAAGTTAGGAATTTCTGTACCATAGAACCCCATTGCTAAAGCTGCAATGAGAATGAAGATAGAACTGCCAGCGGTATAAATAATGAATTTTGTTGCTGCATATTGTCGATTTTTGCCACCCCATATAGCCAGTAATAAATAAACGGGAATTAACTCAAGTTCCCAAGTTAGAAAAAATAAAAGCATATCTTGTACGGCAAACACAGCGATTTGCCCACCATCCATAACCAATATCAAAAAGAAAAATAACTTTGGTTTGAACTTGACTGGCCATGCAGCAAGAACCGCTAAAGCAGTAATAAAACTAGTCAATAATATTAAAGGCATAGACATGCCATCAGCGCCAACAGACCAAGTAAGACCTAGATCAGGGAGCCAACTAATATTTTCTTTAAGTTGAACATTCTCATTACTAATATCAAAGCCATTTATGTATGAACCTACAGTTATTAAAAAAGTAATTAATGCAATAGACAATGCAAACCATCTCACCTCTTTGCCATCCCCTTTATCTGGAAAAAAAGGTATCACAAATGCACTACCAATTGGAAATAAAATTGAAGCGGATAACCAAGGGAAATTAGATAATCCAGCTCCCAACATTTGTGTCGCAAAATGTGTATAAAAATAAGTACTCAATTTAATAAGAAATTTATCTTAAATAAAGTCTAGAAATTTTCTGTATTTTTTCACCCCAATGGACAGTGAAGACACACAATTGTAATTAAGAAAGTTGAGGAGATTGAAAACCAAATATAGCAACTAGTAAAATTACGCCTCCAAAAACAATAAGCGCATAAAATTGAGCCCTACCAGTCTCAAAATATTTTAAACCTTCTCCACTACCTAAAGTTACAAGTCCGGTAAGATTTACAACGCCATCAACAACCTTAGAATCAACCTCTAAAACTTCTTTAGCAAGTTTTCTACTACCCTTAACAAAAAGTTTTTCATTAATATCATCTAGGTACCATTTATTGGATAAAAATCGATTGATGCTAGGAAACTTTTCGGCAAATAAAATTGATAAATTAATTTTTTTCACAAAATATGCCTGATAAGCAATAAGAATTCCAGTTGATGCAATAAGTATTGAAGCAAGTGCTAAAGGCAAAAATTCTTTTAATTCAAAGGCTTTTGCAGCAGTCTCTGCCTCTTCAGGATCTAGTAAATTTGAAATTTTGCTATCCCATGGAAGTCCCATAAAACCAATTATTAGAGACGGTACAGCTAGAAATACCAAGGGAAATGTCATTGACCAGGGTGACTCATGAATAGAGCCATGTTCTTCATGCTCTTCTTCATTTTCATCGTCTAGGTTTGTTTTGGCGGCTATTAGAAGCTGTTTTTGCAATTCTTTATTCTCCCCTCTGAAATCTCCTTCAAATGTCAAGAAATAAAGCCTAAACATATAAAAAGCAGTCATACCTGCTGTTAGAAGTCCTACAAACCAAAAAGCTGGAAATGATATAAAAGCATTTCCGAGTATCTCGTCTTTACTCCAAAATCCTGCCAATGGGGGAATTCCACTAATTGCTATACAACCTATTAAAAATGTTGTTGATGTATATGGCATTTTTTTTCTTAAACCGCCCATCAATCTCATATCTTGAGCTAACACAGGCTGATGGCCAACTACTTCTTCCATAGCATGTATGACTGAACCAGATCCTAAAAATAGCATTGCTTTAAAGCAAGCATGAGTTATTAAATGAAAAATTCCTGCAACTGGTGCTCCACAACCCATTGCGAGCATCATATAACCAAGCTGAGAAACTGTGCTATACGCTAAACCTTTTTTTAAATCCATTTGGGTCAAAGCTATCGAGGCTCCTAAAAAACACGTAATAGTACCAACTAAAGCAATAATGAACTGAATAGAGGGGAATATTGAGTACAAAGGTTGAAGTCTCGCTACAAGAAAGATTCCTGCTGCAACCATTGTTGCAGCATGGATAAGTGCAGAAATTGGTGTAGGACCTTCCATTGCATCAGGTAACCAAACATGAAGAGGAAACTGAGCAGATTTAGCCATTGGCCCTAGAAAAACTAAAAAACAAAGTAATAAAGCAGCCCAAATGGGTATCGAATGGTCAGATATGGATTGAGAAATTCCAGTAGCTATTTCATTAAAATCAAAACTATTTGTTGCCCAAAATAGGCCAAGAATTCCTAGTAATAAACCAAAATCTCCCACTCTATTAACAACAAATGCTTTTTGTGCAGCGTGTGCAGCGCCATCCCTGTCATACCAAAAACCAACTAATAAATAAGAACACATCCCAACTAATTCCCAAAAAACATAAATTTCTAATAAATTCGGACTAACTATTAATCCCATCATTGAACTACTAAATAATGCTAAATATGTAAAAAATCTGACATAACCTTTGTCATGCGCCATGTAACCATGAGAATAAATCATTACCAGCAAAGTTATTGTAGTTACTAACGCAAGCATTACACTCCCCAAAGGATCAAGGACAAATCCCATTGGAATTGTGAAATCCCCGGCATTGGCCCATACAAATAATTTTTCTACTGATCGATAACCATTAATTTGTTCAATTAAAGCTTTATAACTAATTACCGCAGAAATCCCTACGAAAGAAATAAGACCTACAGAAACAATTTCCCTAGAATTATTAATTTTCTTGTTAATGCTTATTAGTCCTAAGCCAGAAAGCACTGCTCCAATAAGTGGGAAAACGGGAATTAACCAGGCAATTTCTGAAGCTTGTGGCATTTTTTAAAGAACTTATATTTTGATTTTAAACTGTCAATTGAAAAATTCAGACAAAAATGATGAATTAAATGTTTTAACAGCAATATTTATATATTGATGAGACCACCAAAGTACGCCTATTGCAATTAATATGCCAACTTGAGATAACCTCATAAATTCTTTAATCTTAAATTCTTGCCTCCCCTCAAGTATGGCCAAGAAAGGGATTATGGAAGTATTTTTTTTAAAATTTTCAAATTCTCCTCCAAATCTAGTTGCTAATCTCTTGTCGCCATGCCAAATCGCAAAAAGGTGATGCAAAACTAAGCCAATAGAAGTTACTAATGTGAATGATGTACCAATCCATAAAGTATGAGCAAAACACCAAATTATCTGACCAAATGCTTGCGGATGTCTTGTGATTCGCATTATCCCAGTTCCATAGATTCGTACTTTAGGTTTTAAAACGGAAGGAATTTCTAGCAAATTGTAAGTAGCGGGATATAAAAATAAAAAACTTATTGCAGTTAAGAACCAAACGACCATAAAAACAAAATTATTGCCCTGTAAATTCCATAATCTGATTCCGTCATATCTATGAGCTAAAAAATAACTTATCAAGATAATTGCAGATGGCAAACTTAAAAAAACAAAACATAACCGCCATAATCTTGGCCCCATAATAGATTCTGCTTTAATTCTTAAAGCAGCTCCCCCACTATGAATGACCGCAAAAATCAAAATTAAAATTAAGATGATTAGCGAAGTTTTATGAGTCTCCATATATTTAAATTGTTCAAATAATTTTTGTTCTTAACAAGAATGCTCCTAGGCATTAGAATTATAAGAAATTGTAGGCATAATAGATGCCAGAATTACCATTTACACTCGACCAATTAAGAATATTAAAAGCTATAGCAGCCCAAGGAAGTTTTAAAAAAGCTGCAGATCTCTTATATGTAACCCAACCTGCCGTAAGCTTACAAATACAAAATTTAGAAAAACAACTTGAAATCACAATTTTCGACAGAGGTGGTAGGAAGGCTCTATTGACTGAAGCAGGGAGACTATTACTGGAATATTGTGAACGAATTTTGAATCAATGCGACGAAGCTTGCAAAGCTATTGAAGATTTAAATAGCTTAAAAGGTGGGACTCTTGTCATTGGAGCGAGCCAAACAACGGGCACCTATTTAATGCCGAGAATGATAGGACTATTCAGACAAAAATACCCTGATGTATCCGTTCAACTTCAAGTTCATAGTACGAGAAGAACTGGTTGGAGTGTGGCCAATGGACAAATTGACTTAGCCATTATTGGCGGACAATTACCCGGAGATTTGGAAAATTTGCTACAAGTAATTCCATATGCCACTGATGAATTGGCATTAGTTTTACCATCTAGACATCCACTTTCGACCAAAAAAGAGCTTCTAAAAGAAGACTTATACAAATTAAATTTTGTAACATTAGACTCACAATCTACAACAAGAAAAGTTGTTGACAAACTTCTCCAAGATTCTGGGCTTGATATTCAAAGATTAAAAATTGAGATGGAACTTAACTCTCTTGAAGCAATCAAGAATGCAGTTCAATCAGGTTTAGGAGCTTCCTTTTTGCCTGTTGTTTCTATTGAAAGAGAATTATCTGCTGGAACAATCCACAAAGCATTCGTTGCTGATTTAGAGGTAAAAAGAGAACTTAAATTAATTACTAATCCGTCAAGATATACATCAAGAGCATCAGAAGTATTTAAGAAAAACATTCTCCCACAATTTGCTAGTTTAGAAAGCCCTTTGAGGCATATATAATTTTGATCAAAACTGAATTGCTTCTCTATTAATACCTACCCCGCCGTCTTCGGCTTGTCCATCACCTTTTATTATAAATTTATTTTCATTTACATCAGTCTGATAAACGCACTTAACTATTGGCTTATCTCTTATAGAACCAATATAAGCAAAAGTATTCATCCTTTGCTTACATTCTCTTACATCTTCATTACTAATTGCGCCCTCTTTTTGTAGCACTGTCCAATTCTCTCTTCTAATAACACACCCTGGCTGAAGAGCTGGTTGCGTTACAAAACTCGTAGATGGATTCAGAGTCGTATACATTTCAACATCAATTACAAAAGCACTAGCTCCCCATTGTCTGCAAAATTCAGGATCTGGAACAGCCATATCTAATTGTTGTTGACTTGCTATATTTCCCTGCCCGCCATCAGTTGTACTGGTAATAGCGCTCCCGATACCAACTCCTAAAATTAATACTCCAGCAAGTACGGCAATGGTTCCTGTACTAAAATTGATCTTTTGTTCAGAAGAAGCAGGCAATCTATTGCTTCTTTGACCATATGGATCCCTGTCCTTTGGATTTGGCGGATAATAACTTCTATTTGAGCCTCTTCTTGGCCTTCTATTTGGGGATGATCTATTCACAGCACTTCATTTGTTTTTGGTAAACCCATGGAATAATTCATTACCCTACAATCAGGGTTATAACTAAGCTGACCATTTTGAAGCAAAAACTTAATCAAACCTTCAATTTCTGATCCTATTTTTCGAAGTTCATAATCATCTAAATCCTTTCCTGCTCTGTCTTTTATTAATTCATTGAATTTTTCATTTATTTTGTTTAGAGAATCTTCGTTCCAAATAAATTCGTTATCAGGATCTAAATCAAGAGTTAGTTTATTGGGATGAAACTTTAATTCCTCATTTACCACTTCGGCAGTAAAAATTCTTACATGCCTAGTAGTCGATTTTAAAAGCATTTTTTCCATAATTTTACGAAATAATCAACGAAAAAAACTATTATGTTCTAACTTTAATGTAGCTTATTAGTAAGTGTTAATTTATTTCTTGATTTAATAATGCGTGTTGTAATTGCTGGTGCTGGTTTAGCAGGTTTATCTTGTGCTAAATATTTAGTCGATAATGGACACATTCCGATTGTACTTGAAGCCAGAGACGTTTTAGGTGGGAAGGTTGCCGCATGGAAAGACGAAGATGGAGATTGGTATGAAACTGGGCTACATATATTTTTTGGAGCCTACCCAAATATGTTGCAACTTTTTAAGGAATTAGATATTGAAGAAAGACTTCAATGGAAAAGTCATTCAATGATTTTTAATCAGCCATCAGAGCCTGGAACTTACAGTAGATTCGACTTTCCCGATATACCAGCTCCAGTTAATGGTGTTTCAGCAATACTAAGCAATAATGATATGCTTTCATGGAACGAAAAGATTCTATTTGGATTAGGTTTAGTGCCTGCAATGCTAAGGGGCCAAAAGTACTTGGATAAATGTGATACAAAATCATGGACAGATTGGCTAAAAGAGCACAATATTCCGGAAAGAGTTAATGATGAAGTATTTATAGCGATGAGTAAAGCTCTTAATTTCATTGGACCGGATGAAATATCATCTACAGTTTTATTAACAGCATTAAACAGATTTTTACAAGAAAAAAATGGTTCTAAAATGGCATTCCTTGACGGAGCTCCTCCAGAAAGACTATGCCAGCCAATGGTTGATTATATTACTGCTCGTGGTGGTGAAGTTCACATGAATAGTCCATTAAGGGAAATCAATCTTAATGATGACAGCACTGTTAAAAGTTTTACTGTTGCCTCTTTAGATAAAAACGAAAAGAAAGAGCTAACGGCTGATGCTTATGTAAGTGCTATGCCCGTAGATATCTTTAAATTAATGATCCCAAAACAATGGAAAGGGTTAGATACATTTTCTAAATTAGATGGTTTAAATGGTGTGCCAGTCATTAATATCCATTTATGGTTTGACAAAAAATTAACAGATATTGATCATTTATTATTCAGCAGATCACCTCTCCTTAGTGTTTATGCAGATATGAGTATCACCTGCAAAGAATATGAAGATCCAAATAGATCAATGCTTGAATTGGTTTTTGCACCAGCAAAAAATTGGATAAGTAGGAGTGATCAGGATATTGTTGATGCAACTATGGAGGAACTCAAAAAATTATTCCCAACTCATTTCATGGGAGACGATAAAACAAATTTACGAAAATATAAAGTAGTCAAAACTCCAAGATCTGTTTATAAAGCAGTTCCTGGATGCCAAGAGTTCAGACCTAGTCAAAAATCTCCTATAAAAAACTTTTTTTTAGCAGGTGATTATACTATGCAAAAATATTTAGCATCTATGGAAGGGGCTGTTTTAAGTGGTAAATTATGCGCGGAATCAATCAATAAGGAGTATTCCAAAACTCCTCAAAATGTTTCTTCATGAGATTTACATTCCAGTAATTTAAAAATTCATCTAAAACTTTTTGAAAAATTCAATTTCTCAACTAGATCAAGCATACGAGATATGCCGAAAAGAAACCCAAAAATGGGCTAAAACCTTTTACTTGGGAACCCTTCTGCTACCTGTAGAGAAAAGAAAAGCTATTTGGGCTATTTATGTTTGGTGTAGAAGAACAGATGAAATAATGGATAGCTTAGAAGCTTCAACTAAATCTCAAGATGAACTTGCAGAAAATTTAAATGCATGGGAAGAAAATACAAAGAATGTTTTTAAAGGCAACATTAAATCGGAATTAGATGCCGTTCTACTAGACACCATCGAAAAATATCCACAAAGTATTCAACCTTATCTAGACATGATAGATGGCCAGAGAATGGATCTTAATAAATTTAGATACAAAGATTTTGATGAATTACAACTCTATTGTTATAGAGTCGCAGGGACAGTTGGTTTGATGACTCAGAATGTCATGGGGATTGATAGTGCTTATACATCCGCTCCATGGAGTGCCAAACCTGACCCCTCAGAAGCCGCTATAGCTTTAGGTATAGCTAATCAATTAACAAATATTTTAAGAGATGTCGGCGAAGATAGGCAAAGAGGTAGAATTTATCTTCCTCAAGAAGATATTGAAAAATTTAATTATTCTGAAGAAAAACTTTTAAAAGGTGAAATAAACAAACAATGGAAAGCACTAATGAAATTTCAATTAACCAGGGCTCGCATTTGGTTCCAAAAATCTGAAGATGGAATCAAATGGTTATCCTCCGACGCAAGATGGCCTGTTTGGACATCCTTACGTCTTTACAGAGGAATATTAGATTCTATAGAAAGGTTAGACTATGATGTCTTTAATAATAGAGCTTTTGTAAAAAATTCAGTAAAAGCTTTTGAAATTCCTATATCTTTTTTAATTTCTAGAATTAAATGACTAAGCAGGAGTCTTCTGATTAGCCAACAAATCTTTTAATTTAGATAGTTCTCCCGCCCATCTTGGATCAGGAGCTTCTAAATTAGGAGCATCACTGTGGACAATTTTCTTAAAGTCTTTCCTCTTCTTATTCTTATTTGATTTTCCACTATTTCTTTTATTTGAAGCAGAATCTTTCTTTTCTGATAACTCTACTCTTAATTTAGAACCATTAAATTCAAAACCATTTAATTTTTGAATTAATAAATTAGCATTATCTTCATTATTAGAAGTCGCAAAACCAAACCCCCTGCATTCCTTGGTTTCCTTATCTAAAACTGCTTTAAATCTAATCGAGTCAGAAACTGACTTTAAAAGTGTATCAAATTCTTTTGGATTAAATCCTTGTGGTAAGTTGCCAATGTAAATGCGAATACTCATAAATTTTTAAAAATGATTTTGAAGTCTGAACTTCTAAACAAAACTAAGCTATGTGTATTTAATCACATTTTGGCGCATTTTGTTCAATCCATCGCTTTGCTTTATAAATAGCTTCATCAAAATTATTCAATCTGTTATATGCAAGTTCTTTAGAAAGATACTGTAAAAGCTCTCCCAAGATAGGTCCATCCTTGATTTCCAAATTTTTTTTAATTAGATCACCATTAACTAAGTTTGAGGGATGAAATAATTTATCATCGTTATCACGCCATCTATGAAGCCAATCTAATTGTAAGTTTTGAGGTAAATAAAAAATAAAAGATGGCAGAAACATTTCTAATTCTTGATGTAATTTAAATCTGTCAAATTCATCTAACTGAGCGATATTTTTGTTTTTCAAGAAAAGGTGCCATTTTCGCAATAACTTAGTTTTTGCAATATCAGCTTTACTAAATTTCAGTTTCTCTAAAGTTACAACATCTAAGATTTGAGCAATAAAAAATGATGGCAAATATTTATCATTTTCTTCCTGATCAAGTAGTCCATAATTAATTTTCTCTAAATCCAAAAAAAAAGAATCTTCAAATAAATTTTCAGTATCAAATATATTTAATTTTTTTATCAACAATACTGCATCGTGAGCATTTGCTCCATTTACTATTTTCTGTATTTCATAAGTAATTCTCTCTTTTGCGACAAGATATAATTTCCCTTTATTTTTTTTTATAAAATCAACTAATCTTAAATCAATTTTAAAATTCAATTCTGAAACAAATCGAAAACATCTTAAAATTCGTAAAGGATCATTTAATAAATTATTTTCAGAATGAGTTCTAAGCAAAGAAATCTCAAGATCTTTAAGACCATTTAATGGATCAAACAAACTCTTCTTATCAAATAAAAACGCAATTGAATTGATCGAAAAGTCTCTAGAACATAAATCTCCTTCTATGGAAGATGAAACTTGATTAGCAATATCAATATAAATATTATTAAGAATAATTCTTACTACTGCTCTTTTTTTATCTAAGATTATAAATTTTGATCCAATATTATCTGCAATCTTTTTACCAATTTCAATTGCATTTAAAGGTACCACAATATCAACATCTAACTTTTCTTTTTTTCTTCCCAAAATAATATCTCTTACATAACCACCAACCAAATATGATCCTTTAGGTAAAAAACCTAAGATTAAATCCAAATTATGAAATTTTATACTTGTTTCTAATTCATCAATTATTAGTGTATGATCTGTGTGAAAGCTATTTTTCATATTATTTATTATGTGCATTTGCATCAACTGTAAATGGGTTGATAGATGTATCACATATCATGATGTTGAGAATAATCATGGTGTTGATCATATTTGTGATCTACCTGATTTTAAAGCAAAAAAACCATTCATTCATGTCAATATAGTTAAAGACAATAATGGTGATTATAAAACTGATTGGGATGTTCAATCTTGTGAAAGTTTTGAAAATGAATTTGGAAAATGGTCTAAGTGTAATCCAGGCGTGGAATTACCTGTTTAAAGGTAATAGATGACAAATAAACTCAATCACGGAGAAAATAACTCTACATTAGTGATTCATAGCACAGACAACTCTTTTGGCTTTGGATTTAGAAAAAATAATTCCCTTGAATCGGATGAATTATTTATCAAAAAATTTGATAATGACCTTTGTAACAACTTAATTAATGATCTTAACAAATTTATTTCCAAAGAAAATTTACAAAAAATAAATAAGTTATCCGTCAGCATAGGGCCAGCAAACTTTAATGCTTCACGACTGATTGTGGTTTTAGCAAGAACCATCTCACAACAAATAAATTGTCCTTTAGACAGTTTTAGTTCATTTGAAATAATGGCAAAAAGAATTGCTTTAAAAAATAATATCTTTACAAACAAAAAAACATTCTGGATTTACAAAAAATTAAAACGCAAGGGTTTTATTGCAGGTAAATATGAAATTTGTCATAACGAAAAACCCCCCTCAGATCTAGTCATTAGAGAAACAGTTTTACCAAAAGTTTTTAAAGAACTTGAGAGTAAAGAAATTTTGTTTGAAGCTATTTATGATGATAAAGAAGATTTAAAAGAACTATTAAATTTATCAAATAAAAATTTTTTAAATTCAAATGTAGATTCCTGGGAAAAAGTTTTGCCTCTTTACCCTATTTCTCCAATTAACTAAATATTCATCCAATCAAATTATTAATTTTATCTTGAAGCTGCATTGTTACAGAATTCAGATCATCTCTTGATGAACTTTGTGGAGGTTGAACAGGTTTTCCCACTTTAATAACTATTTTTGAAAACATTGGAATAAAGAATTTAAATCTTATTAGTCTATGGGAATTAACTATTGCAACAGGCAATAATAATTTTTGATTTTTAAAGGCTAATAATGCTGCTCCTTGTTTGGGCTTATTCACTCGACCATTTTTTTGACGAGTGCCATCAATAAAAATTCCAATACAATTATCATTTGATAATTTTTTACATGCTGTTTTAATTGTATTTTTATCCACAATTCCTCTTTTTACGGGATACGCCCCACAAGCCTTGATAATTAAGCCCAGAAAAGGAATTTTAAAAAGCTCTGCCTTAGCCATAAAAGATATATTACGTCCAAGGGCATGGCCTAACAAAGGAGGGTCAAGTAAAGAACCATGATTAGAAACCATGATAAAGGAATCTTTTTGCGGAATATTATCTCGACCTATTAAATGACCTTTAAATACTAATTTATAAATAGGAAATACAAAAAGCTTGCTAACTAATTCATAGATTAATTTTTGAATAGTATGATTTTTCATACAAATTAATAAGATATTTGATCAGAAGATGAAACTTGAGAAATTTTTACATCTTTAAGATGTCTTTTTCCTAAACCGCTTAGTACATTAGAAGGGCCAATTTCAACAATATGAAGATCACTATCTTTTGCCATTAAATCCATAGTTTCTCGCCACCTCACTCCATTACACATTTGCTTTTCTAATCTAATTTTAAGCTCGTTTGGATCACTGCAAAGTGAAGGTTCATAATTACTTATGACTGGGAAAGAGGGATTATTAAAATTAATCTGTTTTAAATATTCCGAAAATTTTGATGAAGGTTCGTTCATAAATGGCGAATGAAATGCACCTGAAACATTTAATTTCAAGAATCTTTTACAAGAAATTTCTTTCGAAAAATTATCTAATGCTTCAGTAGATCCTGATAAGACAACTTGGGAAGAGCTATTATCATTTGCAATTACAATATCATCAATTTTTTGTACTAATAAATCAAGTTGATTTCTATCAAAACCAATTACTGCTGCCATAGATCCTTTCCCAGCATTTACCATTAATTGAGACCTTTCTTTTATGAGAGAAACACAATCTTCGAATGAAAAAACATCCGCACAATATAGTGCAGTTATTTCTCCTAGACTGTGCCCAGCAACATAAGTAGGTTTAAATCCATTTTCCTTTAATGCATCTAATAAAATTGATTCAACTAAAAAAAGACAAATTTGTGTATTTCTTGTGTTATTTAGATCAATAAGAGGATTTGTTTGTTCACTATCTAACTCACAAATTTCAAATAAATTCCTCTCAAATATTTCAGATGCATAACTAAACCTCTCTTTTGTGTTGGGCAAAGTTTCAATTTTTTTTGCCATTCCAATTTTTTGCGAACCCTGTCCAGGGAATACCCATGCAACTGTCATAATGCTCCTTTTTGTTTAACCCCATTTAATTAGGGCTGCACCCCAACTTAACCCAGCGCCAAAACCACTTGTGGCAATAATATCATTTTGTTTAATTCTATTATTTCTAATTGCCTCATCCATCACTAGTGGAATTGTTGCTGCTGAAGTATTACCATATTTTTCTAGATTGCTGAGAATTTTTTTTCCAGGAATTTTTAATCTATCTCCTACAGAATCTAATATCCTTTGATTAGCTTGATGCAAGACAAGCCAATCAACTTCGTTGGAAGTATAATTCATTTTTTTGAACAACTTTTCAAGAATTATCGGAACTTCTCTAACTGCAAATTTATACACTTCCTGACCATTCATCTGAATTGGAGAAAAAGCTCCACTTAAAAAATTAATATTGTCAATTATTGAATCTTTATTATTTTTTGATGAGAGATTAAGAAAAGAACCCCTTTCTCCATCAGTTCTCATATCAAATCCAATTAAATTATCACATTCATTCGTGGCTTCAATTGCTAATGCACCTGCACCATCTCCAAAGAGAATGCAACTACTTCTATCATTCCAGTCAACAAAGCTTGATAGTTGATCTGCTCCTATAACAATAGCCCTTTTAAAACTACCCCCTTTTAAAAATTGTGAGGCTGTAATCAAGGCAAATAAGAACCCACTACATGCTGCAGTTAAGTCGAAAGCCACAGCATTAGCTGCCCCTAATTTAGCTTGAATAGATGGCGCTGATCCAAATAAATCATGCGGAGTAGAAGTTGCTAAAACAATCAAATCAATTGTTTTCATATCCCAATTAGCCATTTCTACAGCAGTTAGAGCTGCCTTATAGCCCATCTCAGTAACATTATCTCCTATGCTAGATATTCTTCTCTCAGAAATGCCTGTTCTTGATTTTATCCATTCATTGCTTGTATCAACCTTTTGACTAATTTTTTGATTAGTCAGAATTTGATCAGGTACATAACTTCCGCTCCCCTTGAATGATACTCCAATCTGATTAAAATTTATTCCTTCCAAAAGAGTTTTTTAGTTACTTATATTAGTCAAACATAAATTTGACTCAATATGTTTTATGAATTTAAAACTTGAAGCTTTTGCAGCTGATTTAAATTGTCCATAACTCCATGATTCACTGCGGAGTGAGCCAAGCGAAGAGCACTAACTACTGATAAAGATTTGCTACTTCCATGACCAATAACGCAAATTCCATTTACCCCAAGTAATAATGCTCCGCCATGTTCAGCATGATCTAACCTTTTCTTAATTCTGAGAAGATTACTTTTTAAAAAAGCTGAACCAACTTTCCCCCGCCTTCCACGTGGCAGCTCAGATCTCAAAATATCTAACAAAACTCCTCCAACTGATTCAAGAAATTTCAATAATATATTTCCAGTAAATCCATCACAGACCACTACGTCGAAATTACCTGATAATACATCTCGCCCTTCACAATTACCTCCAAAATCAAAACTTTTTTCAGAAGATAATAATTCAAATGTTTTTAGGGATAAATCATTACCTTTGCATTCTTCTTCTCCAATATTTAAAAGGCCAATTCTTGGTTTTTTTACTTGTAAAACATCTTTTGCATAAACGTTGCCTAGAAGTGCAAATTGATGCAGATAAGATGGCTTACAGTCAGTATTCGCACCAACATCTAAAACTAATACCGGGCGAGTTTGATCCCTTGTTGGAAATAATGCTCCTATAGCTGGTCTATCAATCCCTTTCAATCTTCCAATTCTAAATATGGCGGAAGCCATCATGGCGCCTGAATTACCAGCTGAGTAGACAGCTTCAGCTTTATTATTTCTCACTAAGTCCATCGCAACGTTTATACTTGCATTTTTCTTTTTTCTAACTGCAGTAGCCTCCTCATTCATCCCAATAGGCTCTCCGCTATCAATTAATTCAAGACGATTATTATCAATTTCATTTTCTAATAATTCTAATAAACCAGTTTTTTCTGCTGCATCTTTGACTTTTTCAATTTTGCCGACAAACTTTATATTTATTGGGAATCTACTTATTGCTTCGAGGCAACCCTCAAGAATTGGACCGGGGGCATAATCTCCACCCATACCATCAACTGCGATCCAAATTCTTCTAGATTGAGATTCCTCCACCCTATCTAAAATATTATCGTTATTTTGTAACCTTTTTAATGGATCAAAAACTAATGGCTGTAATGTATTTTTAGCTAGTGAACTAGCATTTAAAACAACACTGCTAGCAGTATTCACAACAGATTCAGCGCTTGAAACTACATTACCAGCAACATTACCTGCAACATTACTCGCCACATTACTAGCTGTGCTCACGACAGAACCAGCACCAGAAACTACATTACCCGCCACATTACTAGCCGTTACAGCAGAACTAGCAGCAGTATCAACTATAGAAGTCACAGCCGAATTTCTTTTGTACCAAATAACTAATCTTCTAATAGCTTTGGGCTTGTTAAATTTTTGTGCTGTTTCTTTCCCCATTTATTTACTATCAAAAGGAGCAATATCGACAATCCGTTGAAAAAGATATCCTGTACCCCTTGCTGTCAATATTAATTCTGGATTGGCTGGATCAGCCTCTAGTTTGGATCTTAATCTTGATATATGAACATCGACAACTCTTGTATCTACATGTCTCTCAGGAGTATATCCCCAAACTTCTTTCAAAATCTCTCCTCTACTAAATGGCTCTCCTGACCTACTCACCAAAAGCTCTAGGAGACTAAATTCCATACCAGTTAATCTTATTCTCTCATCACTTTTAAAAACTTGTCTTCGATTTGTATCAATTTTTATATCCGTAACCACAATTAATCCTGAATTAGGCATTCCAGGAATTTGCTCTTTGTCGATTCTTCTAAGAACGCACCTAATTCTGGCTTCTAACTCCTTTGGGCTAAATGGTTTTACTACGTAATCATCAGCCCCTAATTCTAAACCTGTAATCCTATCTGCAACATCTCCTAATGCAGTTAACATAACAATTGGAACATCAGAATCTTTCCTTAACTCTTGACAAACTCCATAACCATCAAGTTTTGGCATCATGACGTCAAGTACTACTAAATCAGGTTCATAATCTTTAAATAACTTTAGTGCTTCTTTGCCATCGCTTGCAGTTACAACTTTGTAGCCAATCATGGAGAGACGAGTCTCCAGAATTCTTCTAATACTTGCCTCGTCATCTGCGACAAGTATAGTTTCTTTAGTTTGACTAGATAGAGCCATTTGTTTCTATTAGCTAATCAGTAAGAGAATTTATTATTAACCTAATCTAACTTGTAGAGGGGCAATATCCCAAACATTCTAGTTCCTTTACTTCATTCAGAGACTAAATGTCTAGCAAATCATCTACTTTTGTTTGTCAAAATTGCGGATCTGAAACTTCTCAATACTTTGGTAGATGCCTAAATTGCAACTCATGGAATTCCATTGTTGAGGAAATAAAAAATAAGAGATCTAAATATCAAGAAATAAAAAATATAAAAAATAATAAAAAATCTGTACCTTTTAACGAGATTTCATCAAAAAAAATATCAAGATTTACAAGTGGTTTTAGAGAATTTGATCGAGTGCTTGGAGGTGGAATAGTACCTGGATCTGTTGTTTTACTAGGAGGAGAACCAGGTATAGGTAAAAGCACAATAGTTCTTCAATCAGCAGGAAAAATATCTCTTAATGAGAAAGTTTTATATATAACTGCAGAAGAATCTTTAGAACAAGTCAAAATTAGATGGGAAAGATTAAATCAAAACAGTATTAATTTACAAATTTTTGCAGAAACCAATTTATCCCTAATTATTGAAGAGATCAAACGTGTAAATCCAAGTTTCGCAATTATTGATAGTATTCAAGCCATCCATAATCAAGAAATGCAAAGTTCTCCAGGATCGGTCTCTCAAGTTAGAGAATGTTCATCTGAATTGCAAAATCTTGCCAAAGACAATAATATTGCTCTTCTAATAATTGGTCATGTAACCAAAGATGGTGCTTTAGCTGGTCCTAAAACTCTGGAGCATTTAGTTGATACAGTAATAAACTTTGAAGGAGATCATATTTCCTCACATAGATTACTAAGAAGTATAAAAAATCGATTTGGATCGACCTTCGAGATTGGAATTTTTGAAATGCTTGAAGAGGGTTTACGAGAGATAAAAAACCCAAGTTCAATCTTTACAAATAAAGAAAACATTTCAGGTGTAACAACTACTATTACAAATGAAGGCAGTCGACCACTAGCAGTTGATATACAAGCACTTGTAAATAAAACTTTCTATAGTAACCCAAGACGTACTACAACTGGAATAAGCATAAACAGATTGCATCAAATTCTAGCAGTTATTGAAAAACACGTAGGGATAAAATTATCTGAATTTGATTGTTATATAGCTACTGGTGGGGGTTTTGAGATTAATGATCCATCATCTGACTTAGGTGTAGCAATATCAATTTTATCAAGTTTGAAAAATATTCCTCCCTTGGCTGGTAGCTCATTTATTGGGGAATTGGGTTTGAGCGGTCAGGTTAGAAAATCGAATAACCTTCGGCCAAAGATAGAAGAAGCTGTAAGACTAGGTATCAAAAATATCGTAGTGCCAAAACTAGAGGAGGAAGTAAACCATAATTTTCAAAATTTAATAAATATCAAACAGATATCCAATATTAAAGAAGCAGTTGATTATTCTTTAACAAAATAAACAAATCAAAGATACATATCAATTGAGCTTCTGCCTGAGTTTTTTAACCAATTCTCAATATCAAGATATCCACCTGGATAAAGTCTCACTGCTTTAGACCAGACTTCAGCAGCTTTATCAAACCAAATATCTCTCTGATCTAAATCACCATTTTGCTCAGCATATCTTCCCCTTTTTTCATAAATTAAACCTATATTTTTCAAGCATGATGGCTGTTTGGGGTTTTCTACTAATGCTTTTTCATAAGTTTCAATAGACAAATCCTCTTCACCATTACTCATATATATAATTGCCATATTTTTTAAAGTCTCACCCCTATCAATTTTATTTTCTTCCAGCAGTAAGCTCTCTTTATAATACTCTAATGCTTCAGAATAATCCCCATTATTTTGTGCAGCTAAGCCATCTCTATAATAAATATATGCTTTTTTTTCCTTCTCAGCGATAGGCATTATTTTTACTATAGATTCAGCAATTACAGTAAAAGCTTTATCAATAAAATTGTCTCTGTTTTGATTACTAGGCACTGCTTAAAATCTAATAAGTTTAATATAGTAATTTAAAAAATAACTATTTAAAAAGTCTATTACATTTATTATTATAGTTGAATATAGAGTCAAGCATTAATTTGCTTTCACCATGAAAAATATTGTGAGCATTCAATTAAGCGTTACAGGAATGAAATGCGGGGGTTGTGTTAGTACTGTTGAAAAAATATTGAAAAATTCTGATGGTATTGAAAATGTTTCTGTTAACTTGCTTACTGAAAGTGCTTATTTTGAAATTACCCAGAAACATATAGAAATAGAATCAGTTCTCGAAAATCTAAAAGAGAATGGTTTCCCATCAAAGATTTACATAAATGATTTTTCAAAAAAAATAAACAAGGCAGAATTAGAAAAAAAAAAGAAGTGGAATAATAAATGGAAAAAACTAACTTTTGCCCTATTACTTTTATTATTTTCAGGATTAGGTCATCTAGCAGAAGGAAGATATATAAATTTTCCAATATTAGGTAATATCTTTTTTCACGCTTCATTAGCGACATTAGCTCTTTTATTTCCTGGCAGAGGAATAATTATTAATGGGTTTAAATCATTTATTAAGAACCGTCCTGATATGGATTCTCTAGTAGCTCTTGGAGTAACTAGCGCATATATAACAAGTCTTCTATCCTTAATATTTCCTGCTACTGGTTTTCCTTGTTTTTTTAATGAACCAGTTATGCTGTTAGGTTTTATATTGATTGGGCGTTTCTTAGAGGAAAGAGCAAGATACCAAACTGGTTCATCCATTGGAGAGTTATTAGATCTTCAACCTGAAATGGCCAATATCTACACAGAAGATAATCAAATAAAATCAATAAGAGTAAACACTTTAAAACCAAATCAAGAGATTCAAGTTTTAGCTGGAGACAGAGTACCTGCTGACTGCATTGTTACTCAAGGTAATTCATATATTGATGTTTCGCATATCACTGGAGAATCCAAACCTATCGAGGTAAAAGAAGGCGAAAATCTATCTAGTGGGTCTTTAAATCTTAATTCAACTCTTAGACTTAAAGTACAAAATGTCGGAGGGGATTCTTCTCTTGCAAAACTAGTAAATCTTATTGAGTCTGTAAACTCTAGAAAACCTCGCATTCAAAGAATTGCTGATGAAATTGCAGGCAAATTTACTTACTTTGTGCTTATTTTTGCTACTTTAACCTTCTTCTTTTGGTGGAAAGGGGCAAGAAACATTTGGCCAGATTTATTAAGTCATAATAATCAATTCATCACTCACTCAAGCCATACACTTCATAGTTCGCTTGGTAGTAATGCTGAGAATTTTCTTAATTTAGCAATACAATTGTCAATTGCTGTTTTAGTAATAGCTTGTCCTTGTGCATTAGGTTTAGCCACCCCAACTGTAATAACTGTCGCATCAGGTAAAGCAGCAAAAAAGGGTGTTTTATTTAAAGGCGGTGACAAAATAGAGATGGCTTCAAAAATTAATCAAATTATTTTTGATAAGACAGGCACTTTAACAAAAGGTAAGCCTTTCATTGTTGATTATAAAAATTATGATGATCATTCATTTTTATTAAAAATAGCTGCCAGTTTAGAAAAGGAAAGCAGACATCCAATCGCAGATGCCTTAATTCAAGAGGCAAAAAAGCAAAATTTAAGTTTATTTCCAATAAAGAAAATTTTTACTCATTCAGGGCGAGGTATTTCTGGAGAACTTGAATCAATTAATGGAATTATTAATATTGGAAATATTGAATGGCTACTAAGCAAAGGAATAATTATTGATAGTGAGGCAAAAAAAGTCATTGAAAATGAAGAAACAAAAACGAACACTATCATTGGAGTAAGTATCAAAGATAAGTTATTAGGCTTTATTTTGCTAGGAGATTTACTCAGAGATGATTCAATTAAAACAGTTCAAAATTTGAGAGAAAACAAATTTAAAATTAATATTTTAAGTGGCGATAGGAAACAAACGGTTTTAGCTTTAGCAAAAAAAATTGGTTGTAAAGAAACAGAAGTAAAATGGGATCTTCTTCCTGAAATGAAGCTCAAGACTATAGAAAATTTAAAAATTAATAATAAAGTGGCAATGATTGGTGATGGTATTAATGATGTCCCAGCCTTAGCATCCTCAGACTTAGGAATTGCGGTAGGATCTGGTACTCAAATAGCCAAGGCAAATGCAGATGTAGTATTAATGGGAGATCAACTAAATGGATTACCCTTCGCCTTAAATCTTGCAAAAAAAACTATAAGAAAAATCAAGCAAAATCTAGCATGGGCTTTTGGTTACAACTTACTAGCTATACCTTTAGCCGCAGGCATTTTATTCCCTAAATACGGTATTCTTCTTACTCCCTCAATAGCAGCATTATTGATGGCGATTAGCTCTATTACAGTTGTAATTAATGCTTTATCTTTGGATTAAATGAAAGGAAAATTTATCGTTATTGAGGGTATTGATGGATGTGGTAAAACTACCCAAATAGATGAACTATCTAAATGGATTCCTAATAGTGGTCTAATAAAGAAAGGGTCAAAATTAATCACGACTAGAGAGCCTGGGGGCAGTCTTTTAGGAAAAAAACTTAGAGGACTGATTCTTGAAAATAATGAAAATAATAAGCCTTCATCTCTTGCAGAATTATTACTTTATTCAGCTGATAGAGCTGAACACGTTTCCAAAATTATTTCACCTGCTTTAAATAACAATGATTGGGTAATAAGTGATAGATTTTCCGATTCGACACTTGCTTATCAAGGTTATGGAAGAAATATAAATTTAGAAATAATTAAAAATATTGAATCTATTGTGTGTCAAGGAGTATCTCCAGATCTCACTTTCTTCTTAGAAATTTCTCCAGAAGAGAGCATATTTCGAAGAAAAAATGAAATTCCAGACAGAATAGAATCAGAAGGTATTAAATTTTTAGAAAAAGTAAATGAAGGCTTCAAACTAATTGCCAAACAAAAAAACTGGAAAGTAATATCTGCTTCACAAAATATTAAAACTATTTCTAATCAAATTAAAGAGACTTTACTAAACAATTTTTCTAATAACAAATGATTGAGGTTAAAAAAAACAATTTTTTCTTGAATGAAGAAGTCAATACCTTTCTTAAGAACATAATTAAAAACAAATCATTGGCTAATGGTTATATATTTTATGGTGCTGAAGGATTAGGCAAAAAACAAACTGCTCTTGAATTTATAAAAGAGATTTTCAAACAGTCTTCACAAAGCGAAAATGTTGAAGAGAGAATTACAAACAATAACCATCCTGATTTCTTAATTATTGAACCTAATTCTCTTTTATCAACAAAAAGTTCAGGAAGTTCCGATCTTGAAAAAACAGTAAAAAGTGGATCTGAGATTATTAAAATTGCTCAAATACGTAATATCAAAACTTTTCTTGGTCAAAAATCAATAAACTCAGAAAAAAAAATTGTTTTGATTATTGATGCACACCTCTTAAACGAAGCAGCCTCGAATTGCCTTTTAAAAACCTTAGAAGAACCTAGTAACGGCATTTTTATTTTACTAACATCTAAATTAAATCTTCTCTTAGATACGATTATCTCAAGATGTCAAATCGTCAGATTTCGATCTTTTTCTAGTAAACAAATAAAGTCAATTTTAAAAGAATATTTAGATACTTCTAAACCAAAAATAAATGCAAATTTAAAATTTGAAGATTTAATTAATTCAGCCAATGGATCTCCAAATCAATTATTAAAAAATATAGAAATTTGGAATGATTTTTCAGATGAAATTATAAGTAAATTGGATTCTCCAATTAAAAATAGTCTAGAAATATTAGAAATATCTAAATCAATATCTGAAAAATTAGAAATTTTGCAACAGATTTGTCTAGTAAATTTAATTCAAACAATTTGGTGGAGAAAAACAAAAAATATCGGTTTAGTTAAAAAACTTGAAAATTTAAAATACCTCTTAAGAAAAAACATTCAACCAAGGTTGGCATGGGAAATAACTTTTTTAAAAATTTCAATGGAAGATATATGAGATTAATCTACCGCAGAATTTATCAAGTCAGGATTTCTTGCTTGAATAAACTCTTGCCTAGCAGTTTCCACTTGCGAACCAATAGGTAACTCAAGACAATATCCAGCACCATATACAGTTTTTATATAAACAGGTTTGCGTGGATCGGGTTCAAGTTTAGTGCGTAAATGTCTAATATGAACTCTTATTGTCTCAATATCATCATCAGGTTCATATCCCCATACTTCCTTAAGAATTAATGCTGGCGATACAGTTTGACCATGTCTCTGCAAAAGACAATGAAGAAGTTCAAATTCAAGATGCGTTAACCTTACGGGAGATTCAAACCATATAGCTTCAAATCTTTCAGGAACAAGAGTTAAAGGGCCATAATTTAATATTTCTTGCTGGTTAGTAGAATTTAATTGCGCTCTGTTGGTTCTCCTTAATAAAGCTTTTATACGTACATATAATTCTTCTAAATCGAATGGTTTAGTAATGTAATCATCTGCTCCAGAATTAAACCCAGTAACTTTATCTTTAAGGCCGCCTAACGCAGTTATCATCAAAATTGGTATATTTGATGTTCTTTCGTCTCTTCTTAAACGCTGGCATAAAGTTAAACCATCAACACTTGGTAGCATTAAATCCAAAAGTATTAAATCTGGTGAATATTGAAGAGCTAATGCTTGTCCTTTAATTCCATCTTCGGCTTTTTGGACATCGAAACCAGAATGTTCTAAATGTCTAGCCACCAAATCACGCATATCACGATCGTCTTCAATTAAGAGGATTGAAATTTTCATATTTATAAACTATTAAATTAAGATTAAATTTTAGTAATACGATTCTCTCAAGAATTTATAAAGATTGCTGAATTACTGTAAACAATTTTATCAATTAGAATTATCAGATAACTTAGTGATAGCAATAGATTAGATGGAAATTGCAAATTTTAATAAATTTGAAATTTTAGAATTTCTTTCGATTCTATTCACTTTTTCTTAACAATCAAAGGATTAATAGAAACAAATAATGGTTCAAATTGGAAGAATATTGTATTCAGATTGCCATTATAAGTTTAGAAAATTGAATTTTTTCAGTAATCAAATAGGAATTAAGTTTAAAATTTTTCATTTCTCCAAAATGTTTAAACGCATAATTTTGTCTATATTAAAAAAAATTTAAGTATCTATGAAAAAGAAGTCTATTATCTATTCTGATTTATCAAAAAAACAACTAGAAACTCTGAAAGAGCTTTACATTCAAAAAAAAGTTGAATCGATGAGTCATCAAGAACTTAAACAATATGTATTAGAAATTATTTCACATCAGATAAACGATACTATTGGCAAAGAAGAGGAAATGGAAGCATGGAGAGAAATGTCAGATTTTTTTGGCGAACAATTTGAAATAAATATTTTAGAAATACAAACAAAATATATTGACGATAAAAACGTAATTGAAACAGAAATAGATTCTCAGAAGCAAAGAATAGAATTACTTGAAAGGAATAATTTAGATCAAGATAAAAAGGATATGTGGGATGACTAAAATTTCCTGAATGGTGTAGTAATTCATAGTATATAAAAGAAAATATGTCTAAATTTTAAAAAATGAAAATAAATCAAGGAGCTTATCTTTCACTTTGTATAGAATTTTATGTACGTTCTAATTACTGTTGTTAAAAAACATTTTCAAATTTTTAAAATTTTAATAAACAAATATAATCTAATTATTTTAAACGTTCTATATACTGTTCTAAAAAGTTCATCAAATATACTTATTTACATCTTCGGCTAAACACTATTTGACAAAAAAGGTCAAAGAAATAAAAAAGTCACCCTAACAGGATGACTTTGGATAACTTTTTGGAATGTATAAACTCCCCGGGCGACAGTCGGGTTGATATTTCGGGATAGTGCCTGACCGAACCTGATATAAAAAATACGCAAAAAAGATATATTTCCCCAACATATCCCCAAAATGATCAACCAAAAAAATCGTCCTTTTTTAACTATTAAAGAAGTTTCAGAATTACTTGGAATTTCTGTTTCAACAATTAATCGATTAATCAAAAAAGGAGAATTTCCTCCTAAAAGAAAAATATCCCCTAAAAGAATGGTTTTTATGGAATATCAAATTCGAGAATGGATTGATAATAAAAGATCAAATTGGTGAATTTTAAAAAAGAAAAAATGGTCTAGGACTCTTTTTTTGTCATTAATTTTAAAAATTAATCTCTAATTTTCCAAATAAATTTTATATTCTCCAATAAATTTATTTTCTCTTGTGATAGTTGATTATTTTTATATTTTTGACGTTGAGTATGACACCAACTAGCAAGAGCGCCAAAACTTTTAGGGATAAAAGTATTTCCCTCTTTCTCATAATATTTTTTTACTTTTTGATAATTTTCCTGCCACTGAAGTTCATTCGGATCCCATGGAAATTGAATATTCTCCAACAAATCTATTTTGTCTTGAGATAATTTATTCTTTTTATAATTTTGCCGTTGATTATGGCACCAAATACCAAGTGAACCAAAATTACGGGTGGCAAAAGTATTTCCCTCTTTTTCATAATATTCTTTAAGTTCTTGATAATTATCTTGCCACTGTCTCTCGAGAGGATCCCAAATAAATTGAACATTTTCAAGTAAATTTATTTTCTCTTGAGATAATTTATTCTTTTTGTAGTTCTGCCTTTGATTAGCACACCAAATCCCAAGAGATCCATCTTTATTTTGAAGTAATGTATTCCCCTCTTTTTCATAATATTCTTTAAGTTCTTGATAATTATCTTGCCACTGTCTCTCGAGAGGATCCCAAATGAATTGAACATTTTCAAGTAAATTTATTTTCTCTTGAGATAATTTATTCTTTTTGTATGCTGCTCTTTGTAGTCTACACCAAGTACCTAAAGAGAAATGTTTCTTGGGCACAGAAGAATTCCCCTCTTTTTCATAATATTCTTTAAGTTCTTGATAATTATCTTGCCACTGTCTCTCGAGAGGATCCCAAATAAATTGAACATTTTCAAGTAAATTTATTTTCTCTTGAGATAATTTATTCTTTTTGTAGTTCTGCCTTTGATTAGCACACCAAATCCCAAGAGATCCATCTTTATTTTGAATTGATGTATTCCCATTTATTAGAAAATAGTCTTTAAGTTTTTGATAAGTTTCTTGCCACTGTTGTTCATCTGGATCCCACGGAAATTTAATTCTCTCTAATAAATCTATTTTCTCCTTTGATAATTTGTTCTTTTTATAGTTTTGCCTTTGATTTTGACACCATTGTTGTAGAGAAACCAGTCCCTCCTCTAATCTTAATTTATTTCCACCTTTTTCATAATATTCCTTAAGTTCTTGATAATTTTCTCGCCACCATATGTCATACATATCCCATGGAAACTTTATTCTCTCTAGTAAATCTATTTTCTCTTGTGATAATTTGTTCTTTTTATAGTTTTGCCTTTGATTCATACACCAAATATTCAGACTAATATTTATTAATGAAATATCTAATTTATTATTTTTAAAGTAAGTTTTTAATTTTCCATAATTTTCAAACCAATCTTCAGATGAATTTTCAACTAAAATAGTTTGGATAGATTTCGAGAATCTTGAAGAAATTCTTTCTGGTATATCAAAAATAAATTTATTTAAAGAATTATTATCGAGAGTTTTTTTACCTAACCTTCCCATATTAATTCTTAATTCATCAATAGATTCCATTAAAGAATCATCTTGAGACTTCAATGCAATTACAATTTGCCAAACTTTTTTGAAATTACTTAATAAAATCTCTTCATCTAAACTTTCTTCTTCAGAAATATATAAAGGAATAACTATTGTACCTTTTGATTTATCTCCACTTTTCCTTATTGCTCTACCGACTGCTTGGATAATGTCAATTTGACTTTGCTTTGGATTAACAAAAGCAATTCCACTCAATGTAGGGACATCAACTCCTTCAGACAGGCATCTCGCATTAGAGAGGATTCTTCTTTCATTCAATTCTAAATTTTTTAATTCATATAATTTTTTATTTCTTTCAGAAGTCTTCATTACTCCAGATATATGTTCGCAATGAATAAATCCAGTAGGCAGATCAGACTTTTCAATATGCTCAATGACTTGATCAAAACTATTTGAAAATTCTTTTGCATTTTTGATTCTGCTATGGAATGTAATTATGCGCTTGAGGTCGTAATCTTTAATTGCTTTTGTAACTGCGATTTGAGATGCAATTGTTTCTGCATCTAATATTGTGTCTCCATCAACTTTTATTAATTCACGATTTACTATTTTTTGCTTAATCATTTCATCATCTATACCAATTACAACAACTTGATAATCAGAGAGAAGATCTCTTTTAATTGCTTCAGAAAATTTAAGTTCGCATAAAACCTCCCCAAATACTGAATGATCATCCATGGATGCAACTTCAAAATCCATCTCAAGAGATTTTGTTTTTACCTGTTTAGAAAGAATTCTTGGAGTGGCAGTAAAAAATAATCTTTTCGATGATTTAATTTTGTACTCATCTAATACTGATCCAAATGCATCTGAAACTTTCCCTGCACAGCGATGCGCCTCATCTGCAATAACCAAATCAAACTCATCTGTATCATGATATTTTTGTGCCTCAACAACTATCGAGGACGATTGATAAGTCGCAAAAACAACTTTTGATCCACTTTCATCAAGAAAATTTTTAACTTCTAAAGTCTCATTAGTTACTGGAACTCCAATTTCAGAAGAATTTGTAATCCAAGAATCTTCTGATTTATCTTTTGCAACTGACTTATCAGAACAGAGACAAATCCACTTAAATGATTGATTTGCTTCAGCATTCCATTCTTTAAGAGTTTGAGAAAGAAGACTTAAAGAAGGAACTAAAATTAGTACACATTTTGCTTTTAATTTCTCCTTTATCCATAAGGCAGTAAGTGTTTTACCTGTCCCGCATGCCATTAGAACTTGCCCTCGGTCGTTATTTTCAAGTCCTTTGGATACTTTTTCTATTGCATCAATTTGATGTGGTCTGGGAGTCTTCTTCTCTTTCCTTTTGCCTTTATTAAGATCCTCCATCGAAGAGGGGAATTCAATTTGAGATTGTCTGAACTGTTCCAATAAAAAACAGACAACTTGTTTTTCCTGACGATGAATTACCTGTTGAGCATTCTTTCCAATTCCATCAGTACTGGCAATTAATAATCTTCCATCAATTTTTGAGTCACTCGATTCACTTAAAAAACTATCGATTTCAGACTTCTTAATATCATTATCTGGAGAAATACATTTTGATTGAACTGCCCAAGTTTTTCCGTTCTTATGAGTAAAAATTAGATCAATTCCGCAATCAGCACCCCATCTCTTTGGATATTCATTCCACAACCAGACTTCATCAACCTGACTTGCCCATGTTGGATCGGTTTTAAGGAACCACTTAACAAATTTTTCAAATTGCTTTCCTCTTGTCCAAACATCAGGATCTAAAGAAGCATAAAATTCATCAAAGGTTGCCAATCGCTATACATGATCAAATCAATAAGATCATTTTGACAGATTTTAAATAATTACCCAACATGAAAAGATGATTTTCCCCAACATATTCCAAACATAGATGACAAAAAAAGACTTCAAGTGACATAACCTGAAGTCTGAAGATCGTGAAATTGAACTCCCCGGGCGGGATTCGAACCTGCGACCAATCGATTAACAGTCGATCGCTCTACCGCTGAGCTACCGAGGAATATAAAATGAATTTAGCTCTTTAAAGTACCTTATGACAAGTACAAGGGTTAATTATATTGAAATTTTGATGGTTCTTGCCAACTGGATAAATAACCATTTTTCAACTCTGCTACTGCATCAGCATAAGTTAATTCTTCATAACGATGAGTAATCCACAAAGCTGATAAAGGTTTTTTACGGTCACTTGTAAGATCTTTAATAGTTTTTAAAACTTTTAATTGGCTGGTTTGATCAAGTAACGCTGTAGGCTCGTCTAAAAGAATAAAATTTCTATTACTAATCAAAGCGCATGCAATAGTTAAGCGTTGTTTTTGTCCACCGCTCAAAGTATGAACTGGCCTTTTTTCAAAACCAGTCATTCCAACCTTATCAAGCACATATTCAATTTTTTTATTAATTTCATTTTGACTTATATTCTGATTAATATTAATCAGAAGTTCACTCCTACAATTTGGCATTAATATTTGATGATCAGGGTTTTGGAACACCATGCCAATATTTGCATTAGAGTCAATGACGCCATTTTTAGGTTTGATTATTCCATTAATTAATTTTAAAAGAGTGCTTTTTCCACTCCCGTTTTTACCTACAACCATCCAAAATCCAGGTTTTTTTATTGAGAAGTTACATTTAAAAATTAAATTTTCTTTTTCTCCAAGATATGAAAAAGAAACATTTTTGAATTGAATATGAGGTATTTCATTTTCAAGTGAATCTCGCATTAATTCTATCAATCTATGTTGAGAGAAAATCCTGGCCTTTTAGCTCCTCCTGCTACTGATGATTTTTCATATATCTGAACAGAAATGATTTCTTTAGCTCTTACTGCAATTAATTTATCTTGCACTTTGTCACACCTTAATTCGATCAAGTTTGAGGATTCTAAAGTTTCATTCATAGAACTTTTTATTTCATCATAAATTCTTTTCACATCATCAAATTCTTTCTTCTGAATTGAAAGTGGAAAAGGTGAATATCTCAGACTTAGTTCTAACGAATACATAATCATAATAAAAACTTCCTTTTATATTACTAAATATTTTTTCTCAGGAAGTTATTTAAATTAAATTCTTTTGAGAAAATTATATAAAAGATCTTTAAATACAATTATTATGAATATTAGGAGAAATTAATTTGCATTTTAAAAAATAACTGCATGGAAATAGCAAATGATATAACTTCACTGGTCGGCAATACCCCATTAGTTAAATTAAATCGAATCAAAAAGTATTTTGATTGTTATCCAGAAATAATAGCCAAACTAGAAAGTTTCAATCCATCAGCGTCCGTTAAAGATCGGATCGCTTATTCAATGTTATGTAAAGCTGAAGAAGAAGGATTGATAACGCCAGATAAAACAACGTTAATTGAAGCAACTAGTGGGAATACTGGCATCGCATTAGCAATGGTTGCTGCAGCAAAAGGCTATAAATTGATATTAACTATGCCGGATACGATGAGTATCGAGAGAAGGGCAATGTTGAGAGCATATGGAGCTGAATTACAGCTAACACCAGGAAAAGACGGAATGAAAGGAGCTTTAGATTTAGCTAATGAGTTGTCTTCAACCATTACAAATAGCTATCAATTTAATCAGTTTGAAAACTTTGCTAATCCAGATATTCATGAAAGAACGACGGCTCAAGAAATATGGTCCCAATCCAATAACAATTTAGATGGACTAGTTACAGGAGTAGGCACAGGAGGAACAATTACTGGTTGTGCACGTTTTTTGAAAAAAGTTAATCCAAATTGCAAAATTTATGCCGTAGAGCCCAAAAAAAGTGCTGTGATTTCCGGAGAAAAAGCAGGATCTCATTCGATTCAAGGAATTGGAGCGGGTTTCGTACCAAAAGTTCTTAATACTAAATTAATTGATGAAATTATAAAAATAGATGACGATGAAGCATTTTATTATGGGCGTTTATTAGCTAGATTAGAAGGCCTTTTATCTGGCATCAGCAGCGGTGCAGCTTTAGCAGCAACTATAAAAATCGGCAAAAGAAAAGAACTAATGAATAAAAGATTGATAGTTATTCTTCCAAGTTTTGGAGAAAGATATTTATCAACAGCAATGTTTGAATCTAATACTTCAATTCAAGCCAGAAAAGATGGTTATCTTTAATGCATAATTTATAAAAATGGAAAAAAATTTATATGAAGAATTAGGTCTCAAACAAAATGCAACCAGAAGTGAAATTAAATCTTCATATCGCTCTTTAGTTAAGCAACATCATCCAGATGCAGGCGGCAAGAAAGAAAGATTTCTTGCAATACAAAATGCCTGGGAAACTCTTAATGACCCTATTAAAAAGAAAAAATATGATAGCAGTTTTTCCTTTTCCAGCTCATCATTTGATGCATTAAATGAAAATTGGGAGGAGAAATTTAATTCAAAAAAACATAATTCTTCAATTAAGGACAAAGAAGTTGAAACATGGATTAAAGAAATTTATAGTCCGATAAATAGATTAATTAGTCAAATCATTAAACCTTTGAATAACGAAATAAAAGAACTATCTGCGGATCCATATGATGACGAACTAATGGAAAATTTTTGCAGTTATATTATTCTTTCACAAAAGAAAATAGAAAAAGTTGAAAAAATTTATAACAAAAAAATAGTTCCAAAGTCTATTTCAGCTTTAGGCCTCGATCTTTATCATTGTTTTTCACAAGTTAAAGATGCACTATCAGAATTTGATAGATACACGCAAGGATACGTAGATAATTACTTATTTGATGGCAAAGAAATGATCAAAGAAGCAAAAAGAATACAATCAAAGATGTCTATAGAGAAAAAAAATAAAAACTTTTAGATATAAAAATTTTATTTAGTATATTCTTTAAGTTGATCTAATTTCAACCAAACATCTGGAACAGGTCTGCGCCATCGAACCTGAGCATATTCGTCTTTGACTGAAAGAATCTCTCCAGGACCTTCAAAGACATAATTAGGTAGATCATCATCACTGGCTAGCGCTTCGATACTTTTTATATAATTTTCTCTATCGACAAAAACTAAGCTTCCTTTCTTGAGAGGTTTCTTTGGAATAGATTCTGTCATAATAAATTCAAGAAAGTTATTTGAAATTCATTATACAAAAACTTGTTTGAAAACTATTGAAAAAAATTTATACCGGAATAATAATGACAAACGTCTAAAAAATTTAATAGCCTTAAATGATAATTATTTACAAGATATGCGTCTTTTACTACTTGGCTGCACTGGATTTGTTGGTAAAGAATTAGTACCAACACTACTCAATGAAAATCATGAAATATACATTGTAAGTAGAAAACCAATTAGTAAATTAAAGCTTGATTTAGATTTCAATAAGTTTAAATTTTTTCAAATAGATTTATCAAAAGAAAAAAACTGGAATAACGAAAATCTTCTAAATATTTTAAGAGAGACAGATGGAATTATTAACTTGATGGGAGAACCCATAGCAGAAAAAAAATGGACTTCTGAACAAAAACAGGAGATTGAAAATAGTCGTATTAACACCACAAAATTTATGATGAAGACCCTTAAAGATTTAAAAATAAACCCAAAAGTCATTATAAATGGATCTGCTATAGGTTATTACGGTACAAGTTTGTCTAGTGAATTCACTGAAAATAGTCCTGGAGGAAAAGACTTTTTATCTAATCTTTGCAAAAAATGGGAATCGGTCGCCGCTGAAAAACCATTTTTCTCAAGGTTAGTTATTTTTAGAATTGGAATTGTTCTAGAGAAAGATGGTGGAGCATTAGGAAAAATGCTCCCTATATTTAAAGTTGGATTAGGTGGGCCAATTGGAGATGGTAAGCAATGGATGAGTTGGATTCATAGAACTGATTTATGTGCATTAATTATTCAAGCATTAGTTGATAAAAAGTATTCGGGAGTATTTAATGCAGTTGCACCAAATCCAGTATTAATGAAAGAATTTTCTCAGACTTTAGGCAAATGTCTTAATAGACCTAATTTACTTCCAGTGCCAGGAGCGGTTTTAAAAATATTGTTAGGAGATGGAGCGAAAGTTGTTTTAGAAGGACAAAAAGTAATTAGCAGTAAAATCAAAAATTATAATTTTAAATATCCTCTTCTTGAGAAAGCAATTTACGCCTCCACCAAGAATTAATACCGTTTACTAAAGCACCAATGATAAGAATTGTTATCAATGGAACTACAAGAGGATTCCAAACTATCTGAATAAAATTAATAAAAATAAATATCCCATTAAATTGCATGATGATTGCAAAAATAAAAAATATTGCAAAAAAAATGACTGTAAATAAATTTATTAATAACAAATTATCGATAATTTGTTTTAACTTATTTTGATTATTCTCCTTAGTCATTTTTTATAACAATATTCATATCATCAACCATTTTAAGACAAGCTTTGTTTTCACCCAGTCTTTTTTTAGCATTTTCATTACATGAGATCATAAACTTCTTATTTAGCTGTATAAGGTATATTATTTTTATGATCAATTTAATTGTCTGATTGATTTGATCATTTTTATCTTTAAAATTACTGGCACAAAAAACATATTTCCCAAGTAAACGTCTTTGCGCTTCTGCAAAAGTTTTTGTAAATTGTGGACCTTTACCTTCAATCTGAATAACCGGTTTTCCTAATCCAATCGCTTGCTCTGCTGCTGTTCCTGCCATGCTAATACAGCATCTACTTTTCAATAATATTTTGTCAAAATTATTCCAATATATATTCACTTCTAAAAATTTATATTGGAATTTCAAGAGATTATTATCTTTAAGATTTTCTATCTTTAACCATCCTCTTTTTTGAAATATCTCCTTTATTTTTGATAAAGATAGAGCATTAACTATTGCAAAATTAAACTGAATTTTTTGAAAATATCTTAAATCTGACAATGCCTCTAATACCTCTAAAATCAAAACAAAATTATCTAAAATTTCGGGGAATCTACTTCCAGGAAATAATCCAATACTAAATTCATCTTTATTTAATTCTTCGTTTCTAGGAAAAAACTTATCCATAAATGGGTTGCCTAAAAAAGACACTTTCTTTTTTAACTGCAAAGTTAAATCATCAGCTGTAAGGGAATCTCTCGTATATATTTTTTTTGCTTTTTGTGAGAGCAAGAAAAATTTAGAAGGCCATGGTAATTTCAACTTCCCTTCATAATGGCTGGAATAAGCAACTAGATACGTAAAAAAATCTTTCTTACAAAACCATGCAAAAAAAACTGGCACAATATCTCCAACTACAAAAAAATAATCATATTTTTTTTTTATTTTAAAAGTTAAATATAATCTTTTTAGAAGATAAAATATTTCTCCTCCTAATATTTCAGTAAGTCTTCCCTTAAAAGAATTATAACCAATTCCTCCAGTTCTAAATTCCTTCGTTTTACCGATAATCTTAATTTTTTCTTTTTCGTAATGGTTTCCCATACCAACAATTGGCAAAGCATGAACAGAATAACCACTTTTTACGAATTGTTTAGCTATTAGACTACCAGATAGATCTTCTCCATGCCCATTACTTAAAATTAAAATCTTAAACAATTTAAAATTCCAACCATTTTTTTACTTTGGTTAACTCAGGCCAATCTGGATATCTACTTAATCCGTCTTCAACAGATTCTCTCAACTCACTTTTCACATCTGGCATCATCATAGACATTTTTTTTATTAACTCAATATGATCCCTAACACCTTTATTATTGGTAGCCAAAAGAGCTAAAGACAAATTCATTCTTGCTTGTGGATCTTGCTGATTTAATCGAACAGCTTGTCTGGCAGCTGACAAAGCTTCTTCATTATTTTTCAAAAGTAATTGAAGCCATGATAAACAAGTCCAAGCAGCAAAATGATTTGGAATTTGCTGTATAATTTTTTGAAAATCTTGCACTATTGGAATTAAATCTTGCCCTGCTTTATATCTTGATAAAGCTGCATTAAAATCCTCTTCGATGGGATTAATTTCGTTATTCATTATTTATTAAACTGCAAAAGAGCTTCCACAACCGCAAGTTTGAGAAGCATTGGGATTTACAAAGTTAAAGCCACCTCCAATTAATTCCTTACTAAAATCTAACTGCATTCCATAAATATATAAAAGACTTTTAGGATCACAAACAACTTGAAAGCTTTGATCAGCTTTTAATGAATAATCATAAACTTTATCATCGGAATTTATTTCATCAGTTCCTATAAAATCCATCGTATAACTCATCCCACTACAACCGCCAGATCTTACTCCTACCCTTAGTGCTTTTTTATCACTTTGGCCCTTCAATAAATTTGCAATTTGTTCTATAGCATCATTCGTAATTAAGATACCTTTGCCATCATCAGAATTTTTAATTTCCTGTTTAACTTCTACATTTTCCATAAACGAGGGATTTCTACTATTTATAATATAAAAACTTAATCAATAGGATGCATAGAACAAACGTTATCCAAACTTGATTTGTTATAATTTTAAGAAAAAGTGAAAATTGCAATAGTTGGTTCTGGATTAGCTGGTCTTACAGCAGCAGTCAATTTAGTTGATGAAGGCCACGAAGTAGAAATTTACGAGAGCAGGTCGTTTTGGGGAGGTAAAGTAGGAAGTTGGGAAGATAAGGATGGCAACCACATAGAAATGGGTTTACATGTATTTTTTTACAATTATGCAAATCTGTTTAAATTAATGAAAAAAGTAGGAGCTTTAGACAATTTACTCCCGAAAGATCATACTCATCTATTTATCAATAATGGTGGTAATTTAAAATCGTTAGACTTCAGATTTCCTTTAGGTGCTCCTTTTAACGGACTTAAAGCTTTTTTTACCACCGAACAACTTACTTGGGTTGATAAGTTCAGAAATGCCCTAGCTTTAGGGACAAGTCCAATCGTTAGAGGCTTGATAGACTATGAAGGCGCAATGAAAATAATTAGAGATCTAGATAGAATTAGTTTTAAAGAATGGTTTTTAAACCATGGTGGAAGTGAAAAAAGTTTAGAAAGAATGTGGGATCCTATCGCATATGCATTAGGTTTTATTAATTGCAAAGATATTTCAGCAAGATGCATGCTAACTATATTCATGATGTTTGCTTCAAAAACAGAAGCATCAAAACTTAATCTTTTAAAAGGTTCCCCACATAAGTGGTTAACGCAACCTATCGTCGACTACATCACAAACAAAGGAGCAAAAATACATCTTAACCATAAGGTAGAAGAAATCATTTATGAAAAGGAATCTTCCTATTATTCAGTAAATCAATTAAAAATATCTTCTCCTGAAGGAATTAAGGCAGTGTTTGCAGATAAATTTCTAGCTGCCTGTGATGTTCCTGGAATTAAAAAAATAATTCCAAAAGAATGGTATCAATTTAAAGAATTTGAAGGTTTAAAAAAACTTAGAGCTGTAGCTGTTGCCACAATCCAATTAAGATATGACGGTTGGGTTACTGAATTACAAAAAGATAATACTGGAAACGAACCAATTGGACTAGATAACCTTCTTTATTCTGCTGATGCCTCTTTCAGTTGTTTTGCTGATTTAGCACTAGCAAGTCCAGCAGACTATAGAAAAAAAGATATGGGATCGCTTCTCCAATGTGTTTTAACTCCTGGCGATAGATGGATGGGAAGATCCACAGAAAGAATTACAAAAGAAATTGATAAAGAGGTTCGCCGTCTATTCCCATCCTCAAAAAACCTTAAATTGCTTTGGAGTAACGTGGTACAAATTCCACAATCACTCTATAGAGAAGCTCCCGGTATGGAACCTTTCAGACCCGATCAAAAAACATCTATATCTAATTTCTTCATGGCTGGTAGTTATACAAAACAAGATTATATAGACTCTATGGAGGGAGCTACAATGAGTGGTCATTTAGCTGCCGCCGCAATTTTAGAGAAGAAAGCCGAATTAGCAAAAAATCTTGCAGTAAGTTAATTAATGGGTACTTGGCTAAAACATGACGTAATAACAGTTGTTAATGCGCCTCTTGAAAATGTTTGGGACACATGGAGCGATTTAGACTCAATGTCACTTTGGATGAGCTGGATTGAATCTGTAAAAACAGTTGACGAAGAGACTAATACGTTACCAGATTTAACAGAATGGACTTTAGCTGCAAATGGCTTTAGGTTTAAATGGAAAGCTCAAATTACAGAAAGGGTTGAAAAAAGCAAACTTAAATGGAAATCAATAGGAGGATTACCAACTGAGGGATCAGTAGTTTTCGAAAGTAAAACTGATCAAATCACAACGGTAAATTTAGCAATAACTTATGAACTACCAAAAATGATTGCTCGGTTTATGGAAGAAAATATTTTAGGCAAAATGGTTACAAACGAATTACAGACCAATATTGATAGGTTCAAAGATTTAGTTGAAAAGAACTATACAAAAAAATTTTCTAATTAAAAATATTAATTGCTACATCTAGTAGTCCTTCAAAAGTATATTTTTTTGCCTGACTATCAACTCTTCCAAAAATCTTGTTACATATTTTTGTTGTCTGAGGTCCAATAGTTAATAACTTAATTTGATCAAAATATTCTAACCATTGTTTACCAAGTTTTTTTTCTAGTAAAAAAGCAGCATTTACTACGGTTTTACCGCTTGAGAAAATAATTGCATCGACTTTTCGATTAGAAATAATATCAATTGTTTCTTCCGGAATTGATTCAGGACATCTAGTTTCATATGCAGCAACCTCAAATACACGAGAACCAGCCTTTCTAAATTGATCTGCAATTAAATCCCTACCACCTGTTTGAACTCTTGGTACAAAAACTCGAAGTCCATAACCAGATACTGGAAAATTATCAATTAAACTTTCAGCAACAAATTCTGGAGGTATGAAATCAGCCTTAATCCCAAAATCATCAAGAGTTTTTGAGGTTTTTTCTCCGACTACGGCGATTTTTGTTTTTTTAGAACATTCTTTTAATGAACTATTAAAGTATCTAAGTCTTTTATCCACAAATTTGATCCCATTACTACTGGAAAAAATAATCCAATGAAAATCATTTATTTGACTTAATGCTTCGTCAAGAGGATTCAAATCATCAGGATCAGCAATACTTATTGCAGGTAAATCAAATACATTAGCACCCTTGCTTATGAATATTTTTTTTATATCCAATATCCCTTCTTTTGATCGAGTAATAATTATATTTCTTTGATCAAGGGGTAGATCAACTTTCGGCATCCTTGTCCTCAAAATTATGATTTTGATTTTTGTTTTTTAATTCATCGAGAAGTTTCAAGACTGATAATCCTTTATCAAGAACAACATCGTCTTTAAAAATTATCTCTGGAACTCTTCTCATCTCAATTCTTTTTCCTAAACTATGCCTTATAGAACTTTTTGCAATATTCAAGTTTTCAACAATCTCTTTCCTCACTTTCTCTTGAGCAGTTGAAGTTATGTAAATTTTACAGTGTTGCAAATCATTTGATAAATCAATCTTAGAAATATTGACGAAATGATCTCTAATAAGATCATTTTCTAAATCATTCTGCAAAATAAGGGTTATTTCTTTCTTCAAAAGAGAAGAAACTTTTGCAAGACGGTAATTATTTGGCATTATGGTTGTAAATTTATTGGGTTTGTCATCGCTTGCAAGACAAAATAAACAGTTATGAAAGCACTTAAGACAGAAGATATCAAGCCTACTATTGTGAGTGGATTTGATCTATTCTTGAATAAAGGTTCAAGCAAAGCAACAAGTCCCCCAACAATGATAGATATCAAATACTTTGGATATCTCGCAACATTAGAGAAAAATTCGCCCATCAGCTCCACAAATAGATTACTTTTTTAGCTAAGTTTTAACAAACATTAAACAGCATGATTACATTATATCAATTTAGGCATAGTGCTTTTTGTTTAAAAACAAGAATGGCTCTTCATGCAAAAAAACTACAATATCGCGTTGAAGAAGTAACACCTGGAATAGGGCAATTTGAAATCTTTAAATTATCAGGTCAAAAACAAGTACCTATAATAGTCGATAGTAATGATCAAGTTATTAATGACTCTTCAACTATTTGCGAATATATAGATAAAAAAAATGATAACAATCCGCTTTTTCCTGAGGACCCAATATTATTTGCACAATGCAAACTAATTGAAGATTGGGCAGATACTACAATGGCTACAACTTGTAGAAAATCTTTAATAAAATCTGCCATAGAAAATCCACAGCTAAGAACTGCATTACTCCCAGATGAAATACCTTCTTCAGTTAAAAGTATTGTTGATAAATTACCTTTTGAAAATCTTAGTAAAATTTCTAATGTAGTTTTGTCTTCTAAAGATAATTTAGAACTCCAAAAATTACTGGAAGCTTTATCAAAATCCTTGATCAACAAGAAATATTTAGTTGGAGATAGTTTATCAATTGCAGATATTTCAATTGCTGCTCAATTATCCCTTCTTAAATTTCCAAAGTCTGCAGGACCCATTCTTTCAGGAGAGGGGAGCCAAGAATACATAAACAACCCTTATTTAGAAAATCTTTTCATTTGGAGGAACAACTTAGAAGAATATCTTTTTAGTGCTAACTCTCAATAAATTCAAACTTCAATTTATATTTATTTGTTTTTATAGCATGAATAGAAGGATCACCAACTTTTGAACCATAAGACGCAACATATTGCACTCCACAAATTGATGGTTTGATTGAATTATCAACTTCCAATATTTCTTCAGAACATTTTTGAAATTTACTAATGGTCTCTACCTGATTGATCCTTGAAGCCCCTGGCTTATGTGCAGTTTGTATAACTAGCTCATCTGCGAAAAAAATATCATCATTTTGGATCTGATTTCTCCCTGTAATTCTTGAATCGATATAAAAATCATCTTTTAAATAAGTAATTTGATTATTAATAGATTGAGGATCATTTACAACCTTGATTAAGGTATCACCAAATATTGCTTTTCCAATAGATTCAGAATTTTTTGCACGATTACCCACAACTAAATCTGAATCATTCTTAAAGAAATTTACTTTATAAATAACTGGCTCTTCTGAATCATTAATTATATCTTGAGAAGTAACAAGCCAATTCCCCTCGAACCATTTAGGATAAATTAAATCCTCAGAAGTATCCGACAATTTAAAATTTGGTAAATATAATTCTGGCCATTGATTTACACGATTTTCCAAAAACTCTCGTACATTAGAATCTACAAAAGCAAAAGAACTTTCTAAAAAAATTCCTTGAAAAATCAAGCAAAGAATTAATCCAAGAAGAATCTTCATTATGTCAAATCCACTAATAAGAGCATCAGATCATTATGTATTATTAGAGCCAGATTCAAAAGAAAAAATTGTATCAAAGCAAGAAGCAATTTTATGGTTGAAGAATTGGCTCAGTAAGACAGAAACACAAACAATATATCAAAATATAAAAGATCCTGATCAGGAATTTTTTGAAGAATTATTAGAAAGCACTTATGAATTAGAAATAAAATTAGGATACGTTATCAAATGGTTTGCAGTAAGAATTGAACCAGATTAACTAATTATTTCTTTATGAATTGCATTAATTATTTTCATAGCGACTTCTTCAATATTTTCCCTTTTTACTTGAATTCTTAAATCTGCTTGAGAATACAAATTTTCTCTAGATTGAAAAATGCTCATATATAAATCATTTAGATTCTTTCCCTGAAGAAGTGGTCTATTTTCAATTTCATTTTTCAATCTTTCAATTGCTATATCTTCGTCGAGATCTATCCATGCAGTTATTCCCTGCCTTAAGATTCCCCAGTTTTCCGATTTGGTAACTATTCCTCCCCCGGTAGAGATTACTAATGAAGGAATTTTGATAGTTTCTTTAAGGCAGCTTGCTTCTAATTCACGGAAATTATTTTCTCCTTCATCATTAAAAATTTGATTGATAGATTTTTTTGCTAACTTCTCTATTAACGAATCTAAATCAATATATTTATACTTCAATAATTCAGCCAGCTTCAAACCGGTTTGTGACTTACCAGAACCCATCATTCCTATTAAAAATATGCTTCTGCCCTTTAAAGTATGAACTATTTTTTTGATAATGGATTGTTCCATAAAGACAAAAGCGTATTTAAAACCTTAAGATAGTATTATCGCAGAAAGTTATGACTTCTACACAATCCAAACCATTACATGGAAAAGGACGTGAATGCGTCATAACTCGACGTGCCTGCTTTAGTTCTAGTCATCGTTATTGGCTTCCTGAAAAAACCCCAGAAGAAAATTTATCTCTTTTTGGAAATTGCAGTATTGCACCAGGTCATGGTCATAATTATGAACTTATTGTTTCAATGGGTGGAGAACTAGACTCTGATGGAATGGTACTTAATCTCTCTGATGTAAAACACTCTATTAAAGATAAGGTTACTGGACAATTAGATTTTCGTTTTTTAAATGATGTCTGGCCTGAATTTAATGTTAATAATCGAGAAGGTATACTTCCCACGACTGAGGCATTAGTAAAGGTTATTTGGAGTCGTCTAAAGGATGATTTACCTCTTACAAGTCTAAGGCTTTATGAAAACCCAAATTTATGGGCAGATTATTTTGGAAAAAACATGGAAGCATTTTTAACAGTACAAACTCATTTTGCAGCCGCTCATAGACTTGCAAAAGAAGAGATTTCCTTTGATGAAAATAAAAAAATCTATGGGAAATGTGCCAGAGTTAATGGACATGGTCATAACTATCTTGTCGATATAACTGTAAAAGGAGACATTGATAAAAGAACGGGGATGGTTTGCGACTTATCTGCGCTCCAGGAGATAATTAATGATTTGGTTGTTGAACAACTAGATCATACTTTTCTAAATAAAGACATCGAATTTTTCCAGAATTGTGTTCCAACTGCTGAAAATATAGCTTTATATATTTCTGATATTCTTAAAAATCCAATACATGAACTTGGTGCAACATTACACAAAATAAGACTCCAAGAGAGCCCAAATAATGCTGCAGAAATTTATGTTGATCAAAAGCTAACCAATTCATTGAAGTTTAAACTTGAAAATAGTTTAGTCTCACAAACTTGAGTATCCCAAGAGTAATAATTGTTATAGCATCTAGTATTGATGGGAGAATTGCATTTCCTGGAGGTGGAGAATCGCACCTTGGAAGCGAAGAAGATAAAAAAATGTTAAATCAACACTTATCAATGGTTGACGCCACCATTTTTGGTTTAGGTACTTTAATAGCTCATCAATCAACTTACCTAATTAAAAATCTCAATGGTAATGAAGAAGTAACAATATCAAAAAAACAACCAATTTCTATAGTTGCTTCAAATAGCAAAAAATTTAATAGTAATTGGGAATACTTTCGTCAACCAATTAAAAGATGGCTAATAAGCTCAAGTAAAGTTGATAATTCATCGAATAATGACTTCGAGAAACAACTCTTTTTCGAAGATTCATGGAGTAAAACTTTAATTTCACTTAAAAAACAAGGGATAAATGATTTAGCTCTTTTAGGAGGTGCAAAACTTATAAATTCTTTTATAAAAGAGGATCTAATAACAGATATAAAAATTACAATAATTCCACGAATCATTGGAGGTAGATATACATGGATCCCTCCAGGACAAACAAATGCGATTTTTAATCTCAAAAGGCTATGGGAGATAAAATCAATTAAAAATTTAATGAATAATGAAATCCATATTCATTACAAAAAGATTTGAAATAGTCTCAATAATAAATGAACCAAAAAATACATAAAGTTGAAGTCAAATTGTCAATTAAGGAAATCTCCAAGGAGATATGGAATGAATTAGCAAATGAAATTAATAATCCATTTTATGAATGGACTTGGATTAAAAACCTTGAGATGTCAAAAAGTGTTTCAAGAGAAACTGGTTGGCAGCCTCTATATTTTGTTGCTTATAAAAATGAAGAAATACTAGGAATTGCCCCACTTTTTTTAAAAAATCATAGCTATGGAGAATTCATTTTTGACCAATCATTTGCAAGATTGGCTCAAGAGCTGAATTTAAATTATTACCCTAAATTAATTGGAATGAGTCCTTATAGTCCTGTAAATGGATATCAATTTCTTTATAAAAAAAATAAAGACAAGAAAGAAATTACAAATTTACTTATAAACCATATCGAAAGCTTTGCGATTACAAACAAAATCCTAAGTTGTAATTTTTTATATATTGATGAAAGCTGGGGCAACCATCTTAAATCTTTGGGATACTATGAATGGATAAACTCAAGCAGTGAATGGCGGAGTAATGGAGAAAAAACATTTGACGATTTTTTATCTAGATTTAACTCAAATCAGAGAAAAAATATAAAAAAAGAGAGGAAATCAATTACTAAACAAGACATTAAAGTAGAAATTTTTAATGAAGATGATATCAACCAAGAAATCCTCAAAAAAATGCATAATTTTTATGAACAGCATTGTTCGAGGTGGGGAGTTTGGGGAAGTAAATATCTAACATCTACATTTTTCGAAACACTGGTTGATAATAAAAAAAATCTTTTACTTTTTAGTGCATCAAAACATGATTCAAATGAAATTATTGCTATGTCGATGTGCGTTAAAAATCAAAATAACTTATGGGGTAGATATTGGGGTAGTCAAAGAGAAATATCTAATTTACATTTTGAATTATGCTATTACCAGCCAATTGAATGGGCAATAAAAAATAGTATCCATTTGTTTGATCCTGGAGCGGGTGGTAAACATAAAAGACGGAGAGGTTTTTTTACAAAAAGCACCGTTAGCATGCATAAGTGGTTTGACAAAAATATGGAAAATATAATTTATCCTTGGCTAAATGATGTGAATAAACAAACCGAGATGGAAATTGAGTTTGAGAATAATTCTATACCCTTTAAATAAAAAATTATTCGGCTTTACCAAAGATTATATTAGTAATATAGTTTTTTAATAACTTCTAAGAATGGATTCTAAGAACAGTTTCGATGAAAAAACAATAATTGATAATAGTCTATCCAACCGATATATAGATTTAGATCCAAACGGTTATTTTATTATCAAAGTAGATTTAGAAGAAAATAAAATAATTTTAGAGCACTTTCTAAATAATATTAATGATGACGGATATGCGCTTGACCCAGAAACAAATGAACCAATTAAATGCGACTCTCAAAATAAAAGAGTTAGTAATGAAGTTTTTAAAGGTATTAGTGCGAAACAACTTGGAATAATGATCACTGAAGAAAGAAATGACTTAATAACCAGATTCGACCATGCCCTATATTTAGGCCGGGAACTACAAAAAGCAGAAGAATGTTTATACAAAAGATTACCATATGTCCAAGATTAAGAAATTAAACGAAAAAATCTAATCTTTTCATCTGATGTTAAATTAAATAAAAATAAAAAAATTAATGAACATCTTTTTCTATTTTGCATTTATTGGTTTTGGTTTTGGAGCTGCTTTCGCATTAGATAAGCTCTTAAGAGCAGTTAAATTAATTTAAAAAAACTATAAAATTTTAATAGTCTCTCCATACAAATCATATTCATCCGCAAAATAAATATTTGCTTCCACAAATTTACCAATATAATTTTTCAAATCAATTGTATCCTTAACAGATAAAATTACTGTTCCGTCAATTTCAGGGGCGAAATTATAAGACCGACCTACTAATTCGTTATTATCTGATATTTTTTCTACCAAAATCTTCATTTTTGAACCAACATATGACTGATTTTTATCTTTGGAGATATTTTGTTGAACTGAAATAACATTATCTTTTCTTGCCTCTGCAACCTCTAGGGAAACTTTATTTGGCAAATGAAAAGCTGCAGTTCCTTCCTCAGGAGAAAAAATAAACACTCCCACATGATCAAATTTGTGCCTATCCAAAAATTCGAGAAGATGTTCAAAATGTTCTTTTTTTTCTCCCGGGAATCCAACAATGAGACTAGTTCTTAATACAGCAGATGGAATTTCTTCTCTAATTTTCTCCAAAATTGATTCATTCAAAGAAGCCTGCCAAGGTCTATTCATACTCTTCAATATATCCGGATGACTATGCTGAAGTGGTAAATCAAAGTAAGGAACTATATTCTTTGAATCTTTGAAAGCTCTAATAACTTCATCAGTTAAACCAGTTGGATAAGCATAATGTATCCTTATCCAAGGAATTGGAACTTTAGAAAGCTCATTCAAAAGTTTGGCTAATGATGGTTTTCCATAAATATCTTGACCATAATTAGTTGTTATTTGACTAATTAAAATGATTTCTTGAATACCCTGTTTTGCAAGACTTTTGGCTTCTGAAACTATAGATTCTATTGTTCTACTTCTTTGAGGACCTCTCAACTTAGGAATAATACAAAAAGCGCAATTATAGTTGCAGCCTTCAGCAATGCGAAGATAAGCAACAAATTTATTTTTATCTACAAAACGAGGTATTTCCTCATCTGCAATAAATTCCGGTATTTTTGAAACTTCATTAACGATTTCCCCTTTTTCTACTCTGTCTAAAACCTTGGCTATCTTTTGATAATCTCCTGTTCCAATCAAACCTTTTATTTCAGGGATTTCTTTTATAAGCTCATCTTTAAAATGCTGAGCCATACAGCCTGCAACTATTACTTCCTTTCCTTGATTTATATATTCTAGAATTTTTCTAATAGATTCTTCTCTAGCTGTTTCAATAAAACTGCAAGTATTTACAACAACAACATTTGCATCATTTATATTGCTGTCAACTTCATAACCCTCTTTATCTAATAAGCCTTGCATATGCTCAGTATCAACAAGATTTTTCTCACAACCAACATGACTGAATGCAATCTTAGATATTTTTTTTTCTTTTACATTGAGACTATTCTGTTTCACAACTTGAAAAATAAGAATTAAATAATTTAAAAAGCATTTCGTATATAACTCTCATGCCAAGATAATATTAGGATAGAAAATGTAAATAACAAACTTTCGTTTTTGTATGGCCCTTAAGACTCTAAACAGAAGGAATAAAAAAGATTTGAAATGGCCAAAAATCATAATCGCAATTCTGAGCACTATAGGCATAGTTGATACAGGTTCGATTACTTTAAAAAACTGGGGATTATTTAATTCGCTTTCATGCCCAGGGATACAAAATGGTTGTGAAACAGTTTTAAACAGTCCTTGGGGTACTTTATTTGAAAATAATCAAGTTAATATACCTCTCTCATTAGCTGGATTTTTAACATATTTATCAATATTAGTTATAACTATAATTCTCTCGCTTAATTTAATTTCCCCAAAAGAAAAACTAAATAAGTTTTTATGGTGGTTAGTATTTCTAATTTCCTGTGCGTCATCAACATTTAGCTTTTTATTGATAAATATAATGTTTTTTAAGATTCAAGCATATTGCTTTTTTTGTATACTTTCAGCAATTTTATCGTTTTCTATCTTTATAATTTCTATTATTGGAGCAAAGTTCGAAAGCAGAGAACCTATGATTTTTAGAGGTTTCATAGTCGCCATAAGTGTTCTTCTCGGTGGCCTTATATGGTCAACCAACGTTGACCCTTCTAATGCTGTTGATGTTCCAAGTCCCACTGAAAATGTATCACCGAAAATTACTACTGAAAGCTCACCACAGAAGGTTAAATTCGCAAAATTTTTAAGTGAAAACAATATTTTTATGTATAGTGCCTATTGGTGCCCGCATTGCCACGATCAGAAACAATTATTTGGTAAAGAAGCAGTTAAAGAATTAAAAATAGTTGAATGTGCTAAAGATGGTAAAGATAATGATTATGAGCTATGCCAAACGAAAGGAATCAGTGGATTTCCTTCTTGGGAAATAAATGGAGAAATTATTAGTGGTACTCGTGACTTAAATGAATTGGCAACAAGAACCGACTATCAGGGAGATCTTAATTTTTAATAAATCTTTTTTGAATTTTTTGATCTAACTGTTGTCTAGTATGACATTCCCAATTTTTATCTTTTTCAGGGAAATCATCTCTATAATGCCCTCCTCTACTTTCTTCTCTATATAGACAAGCTTTTAATAAAGTTATGGTAGTTATTTGTCTATTCTTTAAATCAAGTAAAAGATTTAATGCCCTCCTATTGCGTTCACTGAGTTTTATTTTTTGATCAAATTTTATTTTTTCAAGACTATTTAGTAATTTATTTTTATTTAATTTATCTATATCATTTTGAATATAATTTAAAAATTTCCTCATATTTACCTTATTTCGAGATACACCTAAATTTAACCAACATAATTTTCTTAGTTCATCAATTTTTTCAGCAATTATAGAAATTTGATCTTCTTTAGGATCTTCAATATCAAACTCTTGAAATGATCTATCAAATTTTTCAAATTTAGAAATGTCATTCAAAACAATTGAAGACATTTTTCTTGCGAAAACAAGACACTCCATCAGAGAATTACTTGCCAGCCTATTAGCACCATGCACACCTGTAGAAGCGACTTCTCCAACGGCATATAATCCTTTTCTTGTTGAAGATGCATTTAGATCAGTTTTAACACCTCCCATCCAATAATGAGCTGCAGGAGCTACTGGAATAACCTCATTTAAAGGGTTAACACCATAATCCTGGCATCTACTTAAGATCGTGGGGAAGCGCTCTACAATTTTTTCTGGGTCAATATACCGAAGATCTAAGCCAACATGGTCTACATTATTATCATGCATATTTTTCATAATTGCTCTACTTACCTGATCTCTAGTAGCTAGATCACGATTTTCTAGATTTTTAACTGGACTTTCACCATTTTTATCAACTAAAATCGCTCCCTCCCCTCTAAGTGCCTCAGATATTAAGAAGCAAGGTGCACCATAAAATTTTAAAGCTGTTGGGTGAAATTGCACGAACTCTAAATCTTCGATGGCAGCTCCTGCTTTCCATGCAAGAGCAATGCCTTCACCAGAGGATTGAGCAGGATTTGTTGTATTTGTAAACAAGTGTCCACCCCCACCTGTAGCCAAAACAACAGCTCTAGATTTAATCCAATATAAATTTGCTCCATCAAGGACCTGAACTCCTCTACATTCTTTATTTTCAATGATAAGTTCAGTTACTCTTACACCCCTGCAGTGAAGAATATTTTTTTGATTCTCAATATGATCTTCTAGAACTTCAACTAATGCTCGTCCAGTACGATCTTTAACATGTAAGACTCTTCTTCGTGAATGGGCTGCTTCCAAGGTAGTAGCTAGTTGATCAGAACTTTGATCAAAAATCATCCCTAAATTCTGTAACCTTTCTACACAACCTGGAGCTTCTTTAACTAGCATTTCTACAGCTTGAAAATCACATAGTCCATCACCTGCTTTTAAAGTATCCTCAGCATGAAGATCAAATGAATCATCTTGTCTAACAACAGATGCAATTCCTCCTTGAGCCCATCTACTGGAAGATACCTTACTAGTATTTCTATTTAAAAGAAGCACTTTTAAATTTGTGGGTAATTCAAGACAAGTCATAAGGCCAGCCGCTCCAGCGCCTATAACGATTACATCCCAATTATTTATTGGTATAGGTTCTTGCGAAAATGGAGGCCTTAACATTAAACCAATCCACTAAAAGTTGGTTGCAGAATTGCTAAAACAATAAAAATACCATCAACAATTAATGTAGTTTGAATTACGTAACCAGAAACTAAGAGTGCTTTACCATTAGTAGTATTTATTGTGCCATAATCTAAAATTTCTTTTGAAATAAACCAAAGTATAAGAGCAACAAAGGCGATAATAGATAATGATTTTATTTGAATAAGACTCTCTGAAGTTTTTTGAAGAATCATGGGTGCATTTTCAGAATCTGCTGTAATTACCTGCCTCCATTGATCCATGATTCCTATTAAAAATATTGTAATATCGGTAACTGCGGTTCCAAATAAAGAAGAGATATAAAAACTTGAACCTATTTTCCAATTAGTACCAATTCCAATTAAAGCTAATGGAAGAACTACAGCTTCAACAGGTATGTGTAGGATAGGAAATGGACTTAACCATCCCCAGAACAAACATCCACCAAGCCAACTACCTGATATACCAAGTAATAATGAACTGACAATAAACCACTTATTTGATCCTTTTTTATTCAAAACAATTGCCACTAAGACAATAACAAAAGTAAAACAAAGAGCACTTATTGGTTCTAATCTAACCCAAGGTGCTTGAACAAAAATAGGTAAAATAACAAAAAAAGAGGACCACAATCTTAAAGATATAGGATTTGATAAAAAACCATTTTCGTATGAATCAACTATCTTATGGGATTCATAGTTGAATTTATCTTTTACTTCTAAATTTTTTGTAATTAATTCTTTCAATGAAAAAGGTTATTTTAATTAATCTAAATCGTGTTTTAGAAAACTGCGAATGCCATATTTTAATAAATAAAAGGCCCTTAATTTCACACCTATATTTAGTTTTTTAAAAGTATTTAATACACTTTGAGTCTTATATAAGTTTAGAATAAATATAAATAAGATTATTTGGCCTTAAATTGTGTGGCAAGAAATTAATTACAAGGAAGATCCCATTGATCTTTTGGTTCCTAATATTACTTATAAAATAAACCCTGCAGAAATTGAAAGTATCGAAGCTAATTCTATTGCTGAAGAAATAGGATTTGAATCAGGTGATTCAATTATTAGTATTAATGGGAAGAAACCAAGAGATTTAATTGATTATCAGATTCTGATTAGTGAAGAAATTTTAGATATATCAGTTTTAGATAAAAATCATGAGATTCACAATATAAATATTGAAAAAGATCAAGACGTTAATTTAGGTATAAATTTTAAAGATGCATTATTTGATTCAATCAAGCAATGCAATAATAGATGTCCATTTTGTTTTATTGATCAACAGCCAAGTGGTAAAAGAAAAAGCCTATATATAAAAGATGATGATTATAGATTAAGTTTCCTATATGGCTCTTATTTAACTCTTACGAATTTAAAAAAAGAAGACTGGGAAAGAATTGCTATGCAAAAACTATCCCCACTTTTTATTTCAGTTCATGCTACTCACCCCGCCACAAGAGAAAAATTATTAAAAAATAAAAAAGCAGGAGTGATACTTGATCAAATTTCGTGGTTTGAAAAAAACTCTATTCAAATACATGCTCAAATTGTTGTTTGTCCTGATATAAATGATGGGGATATTCTTGAGAAATCAATTTTAGAACTTGCTGAATTCTACAAAAAATCCTCCCAAACAGTACTTTCAGTAGCAATTGTTCCTGTAGGACTTACAAAATTTAGACCTGAAAATGATGGATTGAAATCAATCATCCCAGAATACGCAAAAAAAACTATTAAACAAGTAGAAAGAATTCAAGCCTCTCTACAAAATACTCTTGGGACTCGTTTTTGTTGGCTAGCAGACGAATGGTATTTAATTGCTGGGACAAATTTACCTAGTTACAAAACCTATGAAAATATGCCACAAGAATCTAATGGAGTTGGGACTATTAGAAACTTTCTAGAAGCATTAAGAGAAAAAACTCAAAACCTACCCCAAAAAGTAAAAAAGCCAAAAAAAGTTAGTTGGATTGTTGGTAAATTAGTTTATGAAGCCCTAATTCCTACAGTTGAGAAATTAAACTTAATTAATGGATTAACAATTAATTTATATGGTTTGCCAAGTATTTATTGGGGTCAAGATCAAGTTGTTACAGGTCTTCTTACTGGAGAAGATCTTATTTACGGGCTGAAAGATAAGGATTTAGGAGAAGCTGTTTACATACCGTCTATTATGTTAAAAATTAATACTGATTTATTTTTAGATGATAAAAATATTAAAGAAGTTGAAAATCAATTAAATACCAAAATTCACGTTCTTGATGATTCAAATGATATTATTAATACTTTGATTGGTTAATCGAATATCCTCAATAGTATAAAAAATGCTTAGAAGAATAATAAAGCCTATCTTATTCTTACCACTTACTCTAGGTATATATAACTTTAATGTTTTGTCTAGCGAAACAAAAAATTATATTGATAATGTTCTAGAAGAAAAAGCAAATATTACTTTTGTTGATTATCAAGAAATAGAAAAAATTATATTAAATAATCAAGAATTAAAATCATTAGAAAAATTAGTAACCTCTGCAAGCTTTAATCTTTCCAGTCAAATTTCTCAAAAATACCCATCCCTAGATTTTCAAGCAATTGGATTACCAAAATATGTCGCAGGTAAAAATTACAATAGCAATTCAGATACTTTAAAAACCTCTCAATTTACGGCTAATCCTTCTCTCAATGTTAGATGGGACTTAATTGACCCACTTAGAGGATCAGAAATTAAAATTGCCAAAACAAATTACAAAATTGCAGAAAATAACTATGAGATTAAGAAAAAAGATTTAATTCAAGAAGCAAGAATGAGATATCACAAATACCAAAAGTCATATCAAGATATTCAAAATAAAAAATTCACACTTGATTTATCAATTACAAGTTTAGAAAATGCTAAAGCAAAGTTAGATGCTGGAATTGGTACAAAATTTGAAGTTCTTGAAGCAGAAGCTCAATTGTCTCGAGATAAACAATCACTTAATGAAAAAAAAATAGAACATGAAATTAATAAAATTTCTCTTAAAGAAATTCTTAATATTAATGGGGATTTCGTAAGTAATAATGAGCAAAATTTAATAGGTTTCTGGAATCATAGATTGAATAAAAATATTAATGAAGGTTTAGATAATAATCTTTCCTTAAAAAATCTTCTTCTTCAAAAATTAATCAAAACGAGCCAAGCAAATAGTTTTTTAGCTCAAAATAAGCCAAATATCTATATCAGCAATACATTATCCAGTATATTTTCCAAGGGAGAAGTCGGTGCCACTGGAGATATTGACTATGAAAAATCTGGATCTAATTATACAAATACCATAAGTCTAAATTTTACATGGAGTATTTTTGATGGCGGACAAAATAAGAACTCTTATAAATCAAAAATAGCAGAAGCAAAAGCTGAAAAATATGCTTATGAAAATCTAAAAAATACTGTTACCACAAGTATTAATAAAGCTTATTTGAATCTTAAATTAAATGAAAAAAAAATTATTTCCACTCTTAAAGAAATTGAATCTAGCAAAGAATCTGTGAGGCTTTCCAGACTTAGATATGATGTTGGCATATCAACTCTAAAAGATGTTCTTGTTAGGCAAAGTGAATTAAGTAATGCGAAATCAAAAAATATTAATGCAATATATAATTACAATTTGAATTTAGATGAATTAGAAAGATTAACTTTTATTGATATAAGTAAAAATTGTTTGGGTAGTGATAATACTAAAATTAAAGATACAGAGTCTATTTGCAATATACAAATATGAATCCACCAAATTTAACTAATAAGCAACTAAGTGAATTAGACTCCTTATTTGAATTAGTTAGTCAACGTCAAAAAAAAGATTTTGGAAATATTAGCTCCAGCAATAAAGCAGACGGATCATTATTAACAAGTTGTGATTTATGGAGTGACAAAACAATCGTAGATGGCTTAGCTTCAATAGCTCCAGGTGAAGGGGTCCTTAGTGAAGAAGGGCAAAAGTTAATTCCAAATTCAAAAGCTTACTGGGTGGTCGATCCACTCGATGGGACAACAAATTTTGCTGCAGGTATTCCTTATTGGTCTATATCTGTAGCAAGGTTCGTTGATGGTAAACCACAATCTTCTTTTTTAATAATTCCTTCATTGAAAAAAAATTTTTTATCCATTAAAGGTGAAGGGGTTTGGTTAAATAACAAGAAAATAGATTCTAGCCAAAATAATCGTCAAAGTGAATGCATTTCTTTATGTAGTAGATCAATAAAAATTTTACAAAAAAAACCAACCTCAGTATTTCCTGGCAAAATTAGACTCTTAGGTGTATCGAGTTTAAATCTTACGAGTGTAGCGATGGGACAAACTTTCGGGGCAATAGAATCAACCCCTAAGATATGGGATATTGCAGCAGCCTGGCTGCTATTAGAAGAACTCAATTGTTCTATAGAGTGGTTAGAAAAAGATCCTTTAAATTTAGTTTCAGGAGAAGACTTGAGCGATATTAATTTTCCATTAATTGCTTGTAGATCTATAGAAAAATTTGAAATTTTAAAGCCATGGGCCAATTTATTATTAGAAAAATAGTTGCATCATAAATAAAAAATTGCTTGAAAAATTTCTTAATCAGATACAATAAAAATTAAGTAAATAAATAAAATATTTGAAGAAAATTAATATGCAGAGAAGTTCAACATGGATACTGAAAAGTTTATGGGGAGCTTGTGAGAGATGGAGCAAATCTGATTGTGTTGATTTAAGCGCTGCATTTGCATACTACACACTTCAATCATTTTTTCCCATCCTTCTAATTTCTCTTTCAATAGCTTCATGGTTCCTAGGAAAACAAGAAGGATTAGATCAACAAATAATTGCAATTGCTGCTCAGATTTTACCTCCTTCAGTGGTTGAGTTAGTAGAGACAACATTATTTAATTTAATAGATCAAGGTTTTGGAGCAGGTATTCTTGGAGCTATGTTTTTACTTTTTACCGCGGGAAATGCATATCTATCTCTTCAGAGAGGTTCGGATAGGCTTTGGGAGGACGAAATTCCTTCTAAAAAAGTTAATGCTGCTTGGAGAGTGCAAGCTTCGAAGTTTCTCCGAAATAGAGTTGAAGCCTTTTTAATAGTATTCTTTATTGGTTTTTTAATGGTACTAGATCAAATTAGTGCAAATCTTAGGATGATCCCAAATAACGTTTTAGAAAATCTTTCAAAATCTAATAATCTTATTTCTGATTTATTATTAAAGTTGCCGCTATTACAAGTTGGTAAGTTTGCAATACCACTAATTGGCTTTTCTTTAATGGCTCTTTTATTACAAGCACTTTTACCCAGTAGAAAAGTTCCATTGAAACCACTGTTACCTGGATCTTTTCTTATTGGAATTGGTCTAACCACTTTGAACCTAGCAGTGAGTAAAAGTATTCTCTCACTAGGAGTAAGATTTCAAGCTTACGGTTTTATTGGAGGTTTTCTTGTACTTACTTTATGGGTATGGCTATTAGGAGTGATTTTATATTTTGGACAGTGTTGGAGTGTAGTAATTGCTAGTATGACTTTAGTAAATAAAAAGAGAAATTACAGATAAGGATAACTAAGGTGAATGATTTTCTAAAAGCTAATAAAAATCTTCTTACGTACTCATTAATCATACTTATAGTTATTCCAATTTTTGGATTTAACTTTTTCATTAGCTTTGTTGGAAATATCCTACTTCTTTTATTTTTAATTCCCCTTCTATTATTAGTTTTAGTGTTTATGGGTTTTAACTCTTACAAATCTAAAATTAATACATGCAATAATTGTGGGGCAATATCATTAGGTTTTAGTGAAACCTGCATGAATTGTGGTGCAGAATTAGAGAATATAAATAAGAAAAATAAATTAGGTAAAAAGCCTAGTGAAAGTACCATTGAAGTGGAAGCAGAAGAAATTAATTAAAATATTAACCTATTCCAATTTGTCGAAGAATACTTTGTCCAGTAATTAATTCAGTACCAAGTCCAATCAAAATACCCATCATTGCCATACGGCCATTCCAAGTTTCTGCGAAATTTACGAAGCCAAATCTTGGTTGATTGTCATTATTCATAATTAACTAGATTACTATCAAATTATCTTAACGTTTTAAGGGGGAATTTATGATAAATAATTAATTATTTATTTAACATGTCTTACACCATCAACAGGTCGATACTCATCTCCAGTTAACTCCTCAAATACAATGGCTGGCAATCCTGTATCAAACATTGTTTGCAATGCTTCTTTTAACATGGGATTCCAACCTCCAGTACTAACTTTTCCATGTCTTACAGTCCAGTCCCAAGTCCCTTGAAGATCTCTGGGTAGTCTACCTTCTCTATCTCTTCGGGCGACTAAGTCTAAAGATTCAACTATACCAACAATTACTGGATTTTTACCGTAAGAAGGAGTAAGACTTAGTTCAAGTCTCACTGGATCTTCTTTAACCATTTTTAAACGAAACCTTGGTGGCAACTTGAGTGATCTTATTACCGCTGAGACAATTTTTGTTCTTAATTCCAATTTTTTTCCTTTGATATAATTTAATTATTCAGTTGTTGAACCTTTTTCTTCTAATGTAGTGTCATTGTCGTTCGAAAATCTTACTGTTAGTAGTTCCTCTTCTGTTATGTTTCCTGATTTATCTAAAAGTTCTGGATGTACTGTGTACTTTTTTTGTTTAAAACTGGAAGTACTCAATCGTTGATTTTTATTATCGGATATACCCCAACCATTAGACATAACTTTAAAAGCTTTCCAAACTAAATAAGTCAATGCTGCAGAATATATTATTGGAAATAGAATAGTCATCAAACTTATAAATTTAGTAGAGTTATATGATAACCATCATAGCTCGAAAAAAAGAAATTTAGCTACTTTAAGTTATTAAATTATTCTCTAGATTCACTAATTTTAATTAGTAGTTATATTTAAATTACACTGATATGGTGTATTAAATCTCTCGAAGTACGTAAAAAATCAAAATTGAAAAGAGACATCCAAAAGCTATTACTAATCGTCTCATTAATTACAGTGGGCATTAAATATCCTGTAAAAATAATGTCCCAACCATTAAGCAAACCAAATATTTATGAAGTTAATTTATATTCGAACAAATCTTTTATAACTAAAGCTGTAGAAAGAACCGGTGCAGCTGTAGTGACAATTGATACTCAAAGATATGTTAAGAAAAGAAATTTTCCAAGAAATTCTCAACTATTTTTAGACCCATATTTTGAAAGATTTTTTGGATTAGATTTGCCTAACGAAAATCGACCAAGGATAGAGCAAAACCAAGGCAGCGGATTTATATTTGCAGATGGACTTGTAATGACCAATGCTCATGTAGTGAATGGATCAGATAAGGTAATTGTTGGTTTAACCAATGGCAAAAAATTAAACGCTAAACTGATAGGCCAAGACTCTTTTACTGATTTAGCTGTGCTAAAGCTTGAAGGGAAAGGGCCTTGGCCAAAAGCAAAATTGGGTGATTCTGCAAAGATTAAAGTTGGTGATTGGGCTATAGCAGTTGGAAATCCATTTGGACTGGAAAACACAGTTACGCTTGGTATTATTAGTAATCTAAATAGAAACGTAACTCAATTAGGAATATATGATAAAAAACTTGAACTGATACAAACAGACGCTGCTATTAATCCTGGCAATTCTGGAGGTCCACTGTTGAATAGCGATGGGGAAGTAATTGGTATTAATACATTGATAAGATCAGGTCCAGGAGCGGGTTTGAGTTTCGCAATTCCAATTAATAAAGCTAAAGAAATTGCCAATCAACTTTTAAACAATGGGAAAGTAATACATCCTATGATTGGAATTAGCCTAATAGAAGAAAGTATTTCTGAGAGAAAAAATAATGTCGTAAAAGTTGGATATGTAGTACCAAACAGTCCAGCTGAAAAAAGTGGAATCAAGATAGATGATATTTTAATTAAAATAGGTAATAAAGATATTGAAACCGCATCAGACGTAATAGAACAAATTAGTAAAAATGGTATCAAAAAACAAGTAAATATATTATTAAAGCGTAAAAATAAATTTATTGAATTAAGAGTAATACCAACTGATATTACTAATCTACAAAACAACTAAAAATTTTAATTGTCATTCCCTTTAAGTATTTCCACACACCTAGAAATACATCTACCATCCCTTATATCGCAGGAAATAATGCATTCAAAATAACTTTCAATAGGATCAGAAATTTGAAAATGTTTTTCTTGGAAATCAGAATTTTTCATTTAAATGATTAAAACCTATTTTGTATTTTTCAGATTAATCAAGGACGGTGAACTATGTAAAGATAAATGAGTGATCATACTTAGCCAATTGTAAATTTTATGAAAAGTAATCAAATTTTTTGGCTTTGAGTTTTTTCTAAAAAATATTCGTAATTACCATCATATGAAAATAACTTTGAATCTTTAATTTCAATAATTCTATTTGCAACCTTTGAAATAAAATACCGATCATGAGAAATAATTAATAATGAACCTTTATAATTTTTAATTGCTAATTCTAAGTTTTCCTTAGATTGCAGATCCAAATGATTTGTTGGTTCGTCCAAAAGAAGGAAATTACTAGGATTAACAATCATGAGTGCCAATGCTAATCTTGCCTTTTCCCCCCCACTGAGTTGTTTAATATATTTAAAAACAGTTTCATTTTGAAAGCCAAAACCCCCTAAAAATGTTCTAACTTTTTTTTGGGACCATTCTGGAGACTTATTACATATTAAATCAATAACCCTTTCGTCAAGTGAAAGTGCTTCAGCCTGATTCTGTTCATAATAGCTAGTAATTATATTATGTTTACCAAGATTAATTTCTCCAATTTCAGGGGATATTTTTTTCATAATAATTTTAAGCAATGTAGATTTGCCGCAGCCATTAGGTCCCAATATTGCTATTTTCTCCCCAGAAGAAATCTTTAAATTAATATCTAAAAAAATAATTTTATCCTCGAAACTATGAGACAAATTTTTGATATTTAGAACTATTTTTCCTGAACGAGGGCATTCTGGAAAATTAAAAACAGGACTTTTTGATTTTGCTATAGGAGCCTCTATTTTAGAAATCTTTTTTAATTGTTTTTCTCTACTCTTTGCTTGAGAACTTCGAGTTGCACTAGCTCTAAATTTATCTATATACCTCTTCTGTAACTCAATTTCTTTTTGTTGTAATTGATATGCCTTATTTTGTGATTCTTCATTCAAAGATTTCTGTTCGACAAAAAAAGAATAGTTCCCATTATATGTTTCAGATGTTCCTCTATCTACAAAAATTATTTTTTTACATAATTTATCTAAGAAATATCTATCATGGCTGATTATCATAACTGCAATTTTAAGCGATGATAGATATTCTTCCAACCAAAAAATAGTTTCTAAATCTAAATGATTGGTTGGTTCATCCAGTAAAAGTAAATCAGGTTTTTGTAAGATTATTTTTCCAAGTGCAACTTTCATCTGCCAACCACCTGAGAATTTGCCAACTAATTTATCAGCATCTTCTATAGAAAAGCCTAATTTTGGTAATATTTTTTCTACATCAGATTGCATTTTATAACCACCTAAAGCTTCAAATTTTGCTTGATATTTTGCGAGTTGATTTACAAATATTTCAAGTTCATTGGAATTTTTTTTTATATCCAACGCTTTCATTTTATTTTCAATTTCTAAAAGTTTAATGGCAACAATTTGTATATCTTTAAAAGAACTTTCCAATTCCTGTCTCACTGAAAAATTCAAATTACAATCAAACTCTTGCTTTAAATGGGCAATTTTAGGATTTCCCTCTTTGATGATCGCTCCACTTGTTTGCTCTTCCTCTCCAATTAAAATCTTAAATTGGGTTGATTTACCAGCACCATTAGAACCAACTAAACCAACTTTTTCTCCTTTCTTAATCTCCCAACTAATATCTTTTAAAACAACATCTGTAGAATAAATTTTGCTTACACCTTCAAATCTAATCACTGTTTTAAAAATAGAATTTACAAAATCTGTGGCTTATTTACTAAAAAATATATTGTGGAATAAAATTAAATCATGAAAAGAATAGAACAAATTGTAGTGATTGTCATAGCTGCAGCTCTTGCAATTCCAAGTTATTGGTTTTTTTGGACTTTGGCTGGTGGAGGTGGCTATAACAAAAGAATAAAACCTATTCCTAATCCAAATAATAATTATTCGAAACCTTTTCCTAAAGACCTCCTCGAGCCTTGATTAACCACATTTTAGTTGCCTCATCATCAATAGTACTCAAATATTCAATAACCTCTTCTTTAGTCACAGAAATATTTAACTCGTTACCAATATCGCAAATTTTATCTAAGGCTTTTTTGGGATTAGTTAAGGCTGTCATAAACAGACTTTGTTTCTTTTTGGAATCGTTGGCTATTAATTTATAGAGCTTTTCAGCATTACTGGACATGTTTTTAAAATCTATTTATTAATAGATTATTACTTCAAGCTACATTTTGTTCATTATATTTATTATTAGATAAATCATTATCTATATCTTTTATTTCTTTTGCAGAGGCATCTGCCATACTTCTTGCGTCTAAACATAAAACTTTTCTTAGTTTCGCAAAGTTAGCTGCGTGAGATTTTCTACCATCTTTTTGGGCATAAATCTCTGACTGCTGGAGAATATGGTGAAGATGAGTTAACAAATATGGACTAATTACAGCTGATACCAAAACGTCACTATTTTCATTATCGTGAGAATCAGAATTGACTAATCTTTTTTTCGGTTTATCAATTATCGATCTTTTAGGAGAATCAATTTTTCTTGAATTTTTCATGGGACAATAAAACAATTAATTGATACGGACATAAATTTCCTTACTAATAATAATATACACAAAGATAGTATCCTTGACTAACTGTGTATACTAATAAGTAACAGTTATCAACTTTGACTCATGGCTACCCGCCAAAACTCAACTAATGGGAAGCCTAAATCCCCCAGAATTCAAGTAGTTCTTCCAGAATTAATATGTGAGCAATTAACTATTTTGGCCGATAATGAATCTAGGACAGTAAGTAATATGGCAAAAGTCTTAATACAAGAGGGTATAAAAAAATATTTCGAAAAAGAAAGTAAATCACCTGTTTCAGAAAATAATTTAAATACTGATAAATTTAGAGATGAACTTGAAAAACAAAGCGTCAGAAGATTAAAAAGAGCTCCTCAAAGGATTAGATACTATAAAAAACTTGATTAAAAATATTTAATTTTGAGGCAATTTCTGTAAATCTACAGTTTTACCCATGACTACCAAAATATTTCCTCTTTCCAAAATATATTTTGCTGGAGGATTAACTGTTAACTCTTCAGCAGGCCCTGCAGCAAGAACATTTACAAAATAATTTTTCCTCAAATTTAAATCTCTTAAAGATCTTCCAATAAATTCCTCTGGAACAGTTATTTCATCTATACCAGTTTGGTTATCAAGTTCCAATCTTTCGATTAGGTTTGGTCTTACTAGTTCTAAACCTAATCTTTCTCCTTGCATCCTAGATGGAAAAACAACTTTATCTGCACCTACCCTTTTTAACATTTTTTCATGCAAGTCACTGGTAGCTCTCGCTATTACTCTTTTTACTTTGCTACCTTCACTATCCTTAGCGATAAGAGTTGTAGTTATACTTGCTTCAATAGGTTCACTAATACCTACTACAACAGTATTCATTTCAAGAATTCCCGATTCCTTCATAGACTCTTCATCAGTACAATCTACAACTCTCGCTTCTATCGAAGGTTCTAATTGCCTTAAATCATCAATAGCTTTTTCCGAATAATCTGCAGCCAAAACATCAGCACCATTACTAATAAGTTCTCTGCAAACTGCGGTTCCAAATCTTCCAACACCGACAACTGCAAAAGTGAGTGCTTCATTTTCTCTCTTTTGAGACCACTGCCACCAATCAGCCATAATAAAACTCAGTCAATTCTAAACATATAGATCAGCCCTAGGATAGCCAATTCTCTTTTGTCTATCTATTCTACTCTTATACAGAGCCTGCCAAAGTGCACTTAAAAGCAAAAGGATTCCAAGTCTTCCCACAAACATCCCCACAATAAGAATAAATTGACCAAAATGATTTAATTTTGCGGTTAAACCAATATCAAAACCAACTGTTGCAAATGCAGATATGCAAGTGAACAGAATTTCTAGGAATGTGAATGATTCTTTTTTAACAAAAGTATTAGTTGTACTAAGTAACATTGCCATTAAAAGAACAAAAAGCAAAGATCCAACTGTGATTCCAACTGCCTTTAGAATAACTTTATCTGAAATTAATCTATTGCTAATAATTACATCTTTCTGACCTCTTAAAGTTGATCTAGTTGCAGCCATTAGAGCAATAAATGTAGTTGTTTTTATGCCTCCACCAGTACCTCCTGTACTTGCTCCAATAAACATAAGCGTCATTAATAATAAGAGGCCCGTATCTGAGATAGAGTTTAAAGAAATCGGGAAATTTGTAAAGCCTGCAGTTCTTGCACTAACTGTTTCGAAGATAGATGAAATTAACCGTTCAAAGAAATTTAAATCATTAAAAAATTGACTATTTAGCAATGATTCAGTGATAAAGAGTCCTAATGATCCGAAAAATATTAAAGATAAACTTGTCCTAATAACTAGTCTGGAATGAAGGCTTAATTTCTTATAAGAAAGATTTTTTTTATGACTCCAAATATCATCAATAACCCTCCAACCCAATCCACCCATAACAATGAGAAAAACAAAAACACTATTCACCAAATAATTTGTTCTATAGTCTTGAAGACTATTTGACATTAACGAAAATCCTGCATTGTTATATGCAGAAATGCTGTGAAAAATAGAAGACCATAGTCTTTCCCAATTATTTTGAATATCTACAAATCCAAAATAATATAAGACAATTGCGCCAAAGGATATGATACTAATCGCAGTAATAGCAATGCTTTGAAAAGTTCGACCAATTCCTCCAACTCCAAATTCATCTAAAGTCTTTCCTTTATCTAATCTAGTTCTTAGCTTTGTCCCCTTTACAACAAACCCTTGTAAAAATGTTGTAATGGCCATTAATCCTAGACCACCTGATAAAAGCATAAAAGCTAAGAAAACTTGGCCAAAGAAATTTAAATCAACACCAATATCAATTATGGTTAAGCCAGTAACGGTTATTGCAGAAGTAGATGTAAAAAATGCTTCCCACAAACCAACCTTTGAAGATGAACATAATGGAGAGCTCAAAATTAAAGTTCCAAGGCAAATAATAAACAAACCTGTAACAATAGTAAATTGAGGAACAGATAGCTTTTTGTAAGCATCTTTTAACTTATAAACCTTGCTTGTGAATTTCACGATATTACCCGTAATTTAAAATTATCAATGCTGGCACAGTAAACGACATTATAAGTGTTAATCCAGCTCCATATTTTGCGATATCAAAAAATCTATACCTTCCAGGACCATAAACCATTAAATTTGTTTGATAACCCATTGGAGTCAAGAAAGATTGACTTGCACCGAATAAAACAAGCATTATTAAAGCGCTTGGTGAAATTTCTAAAACATTTGAGAATTCAATAGCAACAGGCAAAATCAAAGCAACCGAAGCAGCATTACTTATAAATTGCGTAAGAATAACTGTAGATACAAAAATTACGACTAGTGCAAAATAAAGAGGCATTCCGTTAAGTACAAAATTGAGATTAACTGCAATTACATCTGCTAACCCAGTTATCTGCATAGCCACACTAAAACACGATAAAGATCCCAGCAATAAAATGACGTCTAACCTAATTGATTTTTGTATCTCTGCAGGTCTTAAACATCCACAAGCAACCATAGCAATCACTGCCAAAAGAACTGAACCTACTAATGGAATATTAGAAACCGAAGGCAAAACCACCATTCCTATTGCAATTGCAATCGATATGGGTTTTTTTATCAAAAAAGGCAAGTCGTCTTCGAATTGATCTAAAATAAGCAAATCATTACTAGCTTGCAAACCTCTTATTGAATCTAGCGGTGCTTGCAATAATAAAACATCTCCAGCTCTTAAAACAGCTTGGCCTAATCTCTCCTGAACAGTTTGTTGACCTCTTCTTAATGCTAAAACTGTTGCATTATGACGCTGCCTAAATCTTAATTCTCTCAAACTTGCTCCGGCTAAAGTTGAACCAGCTGGTAACAAGGCTTCAAAGGTCTTAGTACCTTCATCATCTGAGAAAACATTAGCTCCATCGAAAGATGTTTTATTTTCTCCTAAAAGAATAGTATGTTCCTGCTGCAACCTAAATAAGTCTGCCCTTGTAACGCGGATTATTAATCTATCATCCGGTTCAATCTTTCTATCAGCCAAAGGAGGAAGAATAACTTTTCCATTTCGTTGCAATTCCAGCACATCAACGTCAAATCGTCTTTGCAATCTACTATTTCTGACAGATTGTCCAACTAATTCTGAAGTGGAGGGAATAGAAACTTCGGTAAAATATATATTCATATCACCATTTTTAATAAACTCCTTATCTCTCCCTCTATCTGGCAAAAGCACGTCAGAAACTAGAATCATATAGATTGTACCTATAAGCCACACAGGAATTCCTATTGAAGTCAAACTAAATAATTCCAAACCTCCATAACCTAATTGCTGACTAATATCACTTACAAGGAGATTTACTGAGCTACCTAGTAATGTCAGAGTTCCACCGAGTAAAGTAGCAAAAGAAAGAGGTAATAAAACTTTTGATGGTGATATATTTCTTCGCTCGCACCAAGTTTCAATTAAAGGTAACAAAGATGCTACTACTGGTGTATTAGGTACGATTCCAGATATTGGAGCGATCAAAAAAGCTATTAAAGAAATTAATTTCCTTGGAGTTCGAATACTTTCAGAAGAAATTAATTCTCTTACTCTGTCTAAGGCACCACTTTTAAATAATGCTGAGGAAACTGCAAATAAACCCATAAGGGTAATTAAAGAAGGGCTACCAAATCCAGCTAAAGCTTTTTCAGGAGAAAGAACCCCAGTAGATATAAATATTCCAACACATAACAAACCAGTCAATTCTGGTGCAATAGTATTTCTAATAAACAAAATTATTGACATTATTAAAACAACTACCGTTATAAACGCATCAAAATTATTACTAACTACTGAAATTAAATTCATACAAAACTTATTTAACTCAATATACCCAAAAACAATATTTCAATAAAGTTTAATTCGATTAATCTTTTTTAAGAAACTTTTTAAAAATAGATTTTTTTTGGAATATCCATGAAGATGCAGATTTTAAGCTTTCTGTAATATCAGGCAACTTAGAAGCATATACAAGTCTTCTTGCCTCAAAAGCCAATTTCCCAGACAAAGTAACTCCAAGCCCAGAAATTGAAGCTTCGCCTATTCCTAAGCTAATCATTTCACCGTTGTCTTGAAATTCAAAAGGTAAAGGATCTTTTCCTTGAATTAAAAGTTCTAAATTATTAGCAAGATGATTTCCTTCCTGCATAGCGACCTGAGCAGTTATGGGTAAATCCTCCATTCCTTCTATAACTGAAATATCACCAATAGCGAAACAGTTTTTATGGTTTTCTATTTGCAAATTATTATTAACTAAAATTCGTCCAAATTTTTTTGTTATTTGATCAGTTTCTAAATAAGACAAATTAGGTTTAACACCTGCTGTCCAAATAACAATATCTTTATCAAAGGAAGATATTCCAACCTCACTAGAAATACTAATCTTAGTTTCTGAGACTTCTTTAACTGTAGAATTCAAAAAAACTTTGATTTTTCTTTTTTCTAATGCCTTCTCTGCTTGTTCTCTATTAAAAATTTTGTTTTTATTGAGGATTTCATTTGATTTTTCTATTACATTAATTTCAAATTGATCTGTAAATATATCTTTAATTTTGCATGCTAACTCGATGCCAGAGGGACCGCCTCCAACTATGAATAACTTTTTATGCAACGCAGTATCTTGTGATTTTGTTAAAAAAGAATTTAATTTATTTAAATCATGAACATCATTAAAAAAATAACAACTTTCATCTACACCTTTTATAAAAAAACTATTTGGAATAGATCCTGTACAGATAACGAGATACTGATAACTTAATTTTAATTCGTCGCTAAATTCAAGAATATTTTCTTTGAAGGAAATCTTGGTTAAACAATTTCTTAAGAAAGTTATACCCGCATCTGAAAAAATATTTGCAAATTTTGGAGTGGCTTCCCAATTTCTTATTTCTTTACTTAAAACTTCGTACATTAAAGGTTTAAATATAAAGTTAGTTTCAGAATCAACCACAAGAAGCGGTAAAGAAGGATTAAGATTCTTTAAATTCAAAGCAAATGTCATACCTGCAAAACCTGCTCCAACTATTACTATTGGTTTTTGTATTGATTTCATTAGAGAAATATTGTTATGCGTAAATGTATTATTAAACTAAACGAATAATTTTTAAATTGAGCGAAATAAAATTAAACTCATAATCAAACTGAAGAATGATTGAAAAAATCCACAAAGATATTCAAACTAACTTGAGTAAATATAATCAAGAGCTTGTAGATATGAAGCCTCAAGCAAGGCTTACATGGGGTTATGAAAATTTTGAAAATCAATTTGCTATCACAACAAGTTTTGGTATACAGTCATCAGTCCTTTTAGATATGGTCAGTAAATTATCTCTACAAAAAAAAATCAAAATATTTTGGATAGATACAGGTTACCTACCTCCAGAAACATACCATTACGCTGAAAAGCTTATTGATAATTTATCTTTAGAAGTTGAAGTTCTGCAAAGTGAATTATCTCCAGCAAGAATGGAGGCCAAATACGGAAAACTTTGGGAAACAAAAAAAGAGAGTGATTTAGATAAGTATCATGAATTGAGAAAGATAAAACCTTTAGAAAATGGTCTAAAAAAATATGATATTTTCTGCTGGGCAAGCGGTGTTAGATCAAGTCAAACAGAAAATAGAAATAAAATGAAATTCATAGACGTAATTCGTCAAAGACTCTCTTTAAGACCTTTATTAAATTGGACAAATAAAGATATATTTTATTACATGGAAGAGAATAATTTACCTGCTCATCCACTTTTTATCAAAGGTTATTCTTCTGTAGGAGATTGGCATTCAAGCAGTCCCGATGGAACTAAAACAAAGGGCAGAGATACAAGATTTGGAGGGATTAAACAAGAATGTGGAATACACACTAATAATTAAATTGATCATAGAATAATGGTCTCAGATATAAATTTTTTATTAGTAGGCAATAGTAGGCTTCATTGGGCAAAATATTCTAAAAATCATTCACAATTCTTTCATACCAAAAAAGAGCAAAAAGTTCCCGAAAATATAGATCTTGATCAATTAATTTGGGCTTCTGTAGGAAAACTACCAAATTTTTTGCTGAAAAAAGAAAATGAAATAAAAACTAAAGATATCCAGTTATCAAATCTTCCTGATTATTTTGGAGTTGATAGAGCTCTTGCCTGTATTGCCGCTTTAAAAATTATTGAAAACCCTTTCAAAAAAGATTTGCTAATTGCAGATTTGGGAACAATATTATCAATAACAAAATTGAATTCAAATGGATCTATTATTGGAGGTCAACTTCTTCCAGGTTTTCTAACACAATTAAAATCAATGGAACAAAATACAAAAAATCTTAAAGTTCCCAAAAAATATGATATTCCGATCAAAAATTTTTTAATTAATACTGAAGAAGCAATCTTAAAAGGAGTAATCAACTCTCTTACTGGCGCGATTAATAGTTTATTTAATCCCGAAAACGATATTTTAATAATATGTGGAGGAGACTCTCAATTACTCATAAAATCTCTAAAAACTAAAAAAGAAAATATTATCAATTCTCCTAATTTAGTTATGGAAGGGATGATTATTCACCACCAATCCATAAAAAAATTAGCTTAACCCAAGGTCTGCAATTATATGATCTGCCATTATAGCTGCTTTTACCTTTAGGTAAATTTTTTCGATGTTACCTTCAGTATCAATTAAAAAAGTATTTCTCATCATTCCCATATATTCTTTTCCCATGAATTTTTTCAGTCCATAGCTATCGTAATCAGAAGAAACTTTGAAAGGTTCAGGATCAGTTAAAAGAATAAAAGGTAAATTAAATTTTTCTATAAACTTCTGATGAGAGGATGCATTATCTTTACTAATACCAAGCACAACAATATTATTTTTTTGGAGTAAATCCCAATTCTCTTTAAAATTACATGCTTCTTTAGTACATCCTGGAGTATTATCTTTTGGATAAAAATATAGTATTATTCTTTTACCTTTAAAATCACTAAGAGAAACTTCTTTCTCAAAAGAATCTTTTAATTTAAATTCTGGTGCTTTGTCGCCAACCTTAAGAGCCATTGAAATTATTAAATGAGTATAAATATAAAATACCAAAAATTTGGTTTTATAAGATTAAAGGTGTGCAAGATGTCGCAACTATAGAAGAAATTAAAACTGCAAAAAACCTAACAAAGTCAAGATCAAAGATTTTCTTAGAAACAAGAGCTTATTTGCGACAATCACTTTCAACACTTTTTGGGTTAGACCCCCTAGAAATTCCAATTAATGCTCAACCTGGAGAACCTCCAAGTTTACCCGCTGGAATGGGAAATATCAGTTTAAGTCATTGTAAAGATGCCATTACTATAGTCTGGCATAAAGGCAAAATAGGGATTGATATTGAGAGAATAGATAGAGATTTTAACCATATAAAATTTGCAAAAAAATATTTTTTTCATACCAATAAATCAAACCATAATAATTACTTAACAAAAAATATGATATTAAATCAATGGTGTGCTGTTGAAGCGGCTATAAAATGGGATCATGGAAAAATAGCTAAAGACATTAAATATTGGCAATTTTTTGAAAAGCCAAAAGAGTTAATTCATAAGAAGAAAAACATACATTTAAATTATTCACAGATTAACTTCCATAATTGGACTATCGCCTTAGCCTACGAAGAAAAATCTTCTTTTAATCCTGAGATTATTTGTTGTTCGAAAAATTTTTAATTTTCTTTTCTTCTAAGCAGTTCTTCAGATTGAGTTTTTTCCCATCCATTATTATTTGGTTCCCATATTTTTAAACCTCTTAAAGATTTAGGAAGATATTCTTGTACGACCCAATTACCTGGATAATTATGAGGATTGACATAACTATTAGAATTATTTTTTAAATGAAGTGGGACATCAAAAGCATTTATAGATTTGATTGTTTCAATTGCTTTAAAAATACTTTTCGTACTATTACTTTTTGGAGAAATAGCTAAATACAAAGAAGCCTGCGTTAAAAAATATAATCCTTCTGGAAAACCAACTCTATCAAAAGCATCACAACAGGATTGTACAACTACTATGGCATTAGGATCAGCTATTCCAATATCTTCACTGGCAGATATAAGTAGTCTTCTAAAAATAAAATTAGGATCTTCGCCAGCCTCCAGCATATTCGCAAGCCAGAATAAAGTTGCATCTGGATCAGAACCTCTTATGGACTTGATAAAAGCACTTATTACATCATAATGATTTTGACCATTTTTATCGTAAACAATATTTTTCTTTTGTAGTGCATCCTCTGCTATTGAGAGATTAATGTTGATTTCTTTAGCATCATTTTCATCAGTTGTTTCTATGGCCATCTCAAGCGCATTGATTAATGTCCTTGCATCTCCGCCAGAAAATTTAATTAAATGACTTATAGCATCTTGAGTTAAATAAACCTTTTTTGAATCTTTTTGTTTTGAATAGTAAGTAATGACTTTTTGTATTATTTTCTGCAAATCATTTTCTCCCAAAGGAAGTAATGTAAAAATACGAGACCTGCTAACAAGCGCCTTATTAACAGAAAAGAAAGGATTTTCAGTTGTAGCACCAATAAAAGTTATAGTTCCATTTTCTATTGAAGGTAATAAAGCATCTTGCTGAACTGATGTAAATCTATGAACCTCATCGATAAATAAAATTGTTTTTCTTTTTGAATTTATTAATCTATCTTTTGCATTAGCGATTTCATTTCTTAATTCTTTAACACTTGATAATACTGCATTTAACTTAATTAATTTTGACCGCGTATTAAAAGAAATAATTTCAATTAGAGTAGTTTTCCCAACACCCGGAGGGCCAGAAAAAATAAAATTACTAATCTTATCGTTTAATATTGCACTTCTTAAAAGCGAATTCTCATTAAGGATTAGTTGTTGACCAAAAAAATCTTCCAAATTCTTTGGTCTTAATTTATCTGCCAAAGGTGCATTGTTTTCTATTTGAGAACAATTAGTAAATAAATTTTCTGAATGCATATAAATAAAATCAAAAAATCATTAATTCCAATTCTATGTAATTACTGTAGGAGTTTCCATTTGAGTAAGTTTTGAAATATTCAATAAAGCATCTAAATCATCTATTAGAGGTTTCAAAGCGATCTGAGGATTTAAGGAAAGATTCTGTTGAGGATCGAAAAATTTCTCAAAGTAAAGTCTTAATGTTGCGCCCTTCGTTCCAGTTCCAGAAAGGCGAACAATTACTCGGGAATTATCATCAAGGACCAATCTTAAACCTTGATTTTCACTTATTGAATTATCAACGGGATCTAAATATGAAAAGTTATCTGCAACTTTAACTAAATGGCCAGCAAAACTATTTCCTTTTAAATTTTCGAGCATAGAAGTTAGATTACCAAAGATTTGATTAGCAATATTTGAGGGGATTGCCTCATAATCATGTCTTGAATAATAATTCCTACCAAATTGTTTCCAATGATTATGCATCAAATCACTTACCGAAGATTTTTTCTCAGCTAAAACTTGTAACCAATACAAAACTGCCCATAGTCCATCTTTCTCTCTCACATGATTACTACCTGTTCCAAAACTTTCTTCTCCACATAAAGTAATTAAATTAGAATCTAAAAGATTTCCAAAAAACTTCCAGCCAGTAGGTGTCTCGAAACAAGGTATATTTAATGCTCGAGCAACATTATCAACCGCTGAGCTGGTTGGCATGGATCGTGCCACACCTGTAATACCATCTTTATAACCAGGGACACATTTTGTGTTAGCAGTGATAACTGCAAGGCTATCACTAGGATTTACAAAACATCCACTTCCTAAAATCATATTCCTATCTCAAGCTCTAAAGCAAGATCACTTTCACCAGTTTTTATTATTTGCCCGTCTGACATAACATGTACATAATTTGGTTTAATTTCATCTAATAATCTTTGATAGTGGGTAATAAGTATAATTCCCGTTTGTGCATTGGATATTTTTTTAATTCCTGATGCCACTATTCTTAGAGCATCTATATCTAGACCAGAATCGGTCTCATCTAGTATTGCTATCTTGGGCTCAAGTAAAGCCATTTGCAGAATCTCATTTCTTTTTTTTTCACCTCCGGAAAAGCCTTGATTTACGCTCCTTGATAAGAATGCGTGATCCATTTTCACAATTTCTAACTTTTCTTTAACTAATTCTTCAAAATCAAAAGTATCCAATTCTTCTTTGTTGAGGAATTTCCTTCTAGCATTAGTTGAAACTCTAAGAAACTCAAGATTACTTACACCTGGAATCTCAATTGGATATTGAAAACCAAGAAAAATTCCTGATTGAGATCTCTCTTCAGGTTCTAGAGAGTTGATGTTTTCACCTAAAAATTTAATGTCGCCATTTGTAATATTATATGAAGGGTGTCCTGCAATGATTTTCGAAAGAGTGCTTTTGCCACACCCATTTCTTCCCATAATGGCATGGATTTCTCCAGGATAGACAGCAAGTGAAACCCCTTTTAAAATTGGAAGATTATCAGTAGATGCAGAGAGATTTTCAACTTCTAAAATTGGATCTGATTCTTTCATTTTACTTTGCATTTCAGTTTAGAAATTGATTAATTAACCTACTGATCCCTCTAGTTTAAGTGCCAGTAACTTATCTGCTTCAGCAGCAAATTCCATAGGTAATTGATTAAATACATCTCTGCAAAAACCGCTGACCATCATAGATACTGCCTCCTCAAATTCTATACCTCTGCTTTGGAGATAAAAAAGTTGATCTTCTGAGATTCTACATGTGCTTGCTTCATGCTCAATTTCAGAATTGGGTTGTTGAGATTTGATGTAAGGAAATGTATTTGCAGAAGCTTGATCCCCTATTAACATTGAATCACATTGACTATAATTTCTTGATCCTGTAGCTTTGGTTCCCATTTTGACAAGACCTCGGTAGCTATTTTTTGAGTTACCTGCACTAATACCTTTGCTAACAATAGTTGATTTGGTCTTAGGACCAATATGGATCATTTTCGTGCCGGTATCTGCTTGCTGAAGATTATTGGTGAGAGCGACTGAATAAAATTCTCCTACAGATTCTTCCCCTAACAGAAGACAGCTAGGATATTTCCATGTAATTGCAGACCCTGTTTCAACTTGAGACCAGCTAATTTTACTTCTCTTACCTAAACATTTTCCTCTCTTGGTGACAAAATTAAAAATTCCGCCAATACCTTCTTCATCACCAGCATACCAATTTTGCACTGTTGAATATTTTATTGAGGCATCGTCTAATGCTATAAGCTCTACAACTGCTGCATGTAGGGTATTTGTATCAAACATTGGAGCTGTACAACCTTCTAGATAACTTACAGAACTTGATTCTTCAGCAATGATTAGTGTTCTTTCGAATTGTCCTGAATCTCCACTATTAATCCTGAAGTAGGAAGATAGATCCATAGGGCAGGTAACGCCTTTTGGGATATAAACAAAAGAACCATCACTAAAAACTGCAGAATTTAGTGCTGCAAAATAATTATCACTTGCTGGAACTACTGTACCTAAATATTTTTCAATCAAATCCGCGTGATTTTTTACTGCTTCACTAATTGAGCAAAATATAACTCCATGTTCAGCAAGTTCTTCTCTAAAAGTTGTGGCTATAGAAACACTATCAAAGACAGCATCTACTGCTACATTCGTGAGTTTTTTTTGCTCCGTGAGGGGTATTCCTAATTTATCAAAAGTCTCAAGAAGTTTGGGATCAACTTCATCTAAGCTAGAAATTTTCTCTTTTTGCTTAGGAGCAGAGTAATAAATAATATCTTGGTAATCAATTTTTTTATATCCTAATGCTGCCCAATCAGGCTCTTTCATTTTTTGCCATTTTTTAAAGGCTCTTAATCTAAAATCGAGAAGAAACTTTGGCTCTTCTTTTTTCTGTGAAATTAATTTTATGATATCTTCATTTAATCCCTTTTCTATTTTTTCAGTTTCAATATCAGTAACGAAACCATATTTGTAAGGCTCTTTTACTACATCTTGAACTAAATTTTCGTTGACCATGTTATCAAAAATAACCTATTACAATTAACTTTATATACTTTAACGAAAGATACCCCCAATATTGAGTTTTTTTCCTTTATTAAAATTAAAAATTAATGTCAAATCATCTTGATCCTTTGTCTAACCCATTAAATATAGAAACGATTCAAGAAATTGATAATCTTGATCTACCTTTAATGCAGAAACATCACTTAAGAATACTCGCTCATTGCCTTCAAATTTTAAAAATTATCAATGTAGATAATAGTTTGGAATATCAAAAAAAAAATCTCCTGAGAGAATGGTGTGATAACCAATCCAAAAAATTTGATGATAAAAAATTTAGCGATCTTTTTTATGAGCAGTTAGAATCAACTTCGAAAAAATTAAGTACTTTTTCAAAAAAAATAGGTAAAAGTATTGAGGATTTAGAGATAGATGATTTAATACTTCTAGTTGAACAACGCTGAATTTCCTTTTTTAACTGATCCCGAAGAAAAAATATATTTTTGTTGAGTCGTTAACAAATTCAGGTAATAAAATTTAAAAAAAAAGAAAATTAATTTACATTTCAAAAAGATCTGAAAATTAATTAATTTCATTGATACCAACTGTTTTGAAGAAAAATATCAACTTTGAGAATTTTTTAGTAGTCAGAGGATCCTGACGACAGGCCAAAAAGACACACACTTCCTTAAAAAAAAGAACATACTGATCCCAAACAAAAACGGAGATTTTAAAGTGGCTGATGTGATCATTAATAAAGATCAATTACTCTCACTAACCCTCAGACAATTACGTCAAGAAGCAAGTAAATTATCGGTCCCGCTATACAGTCGCAAAACAAAAGCTGTTTTAGTTGATTTAATACTTAAATATCAAGAAAAATCTACAAAAAAAACATACACTACACCTCTTGAGACAAAATCTGAAGAAACTCCTGAGTCCAATTCTTTTAACAGTAGTGAAGAAGTGAAAACAAATGTAGTTTTCCTACCCCGAGATCCTGATTGGGCTTATGTTTTTTGGCAAATTTCTGACGCAGATAGAGAAAAAGCACAATCTCTGGGAGCTAATAAATTATGTTTACGATTATTTGATGCATCTGGTTCTGAAGGAAGCAACTTTAATCAGGGAACACTAAGAGAGATAGCAGTTGATAGTTACAGTACCGAGTGGTACTTGCCAATCCCACTTGCAGATAGAGATTACAAAGTTGAATTAGGTTACAAATACGGTTTTAAATGGATGTCATTGGCATTTTCTTCGATAAGCCATGTTCCTGGGTCTCATCCTTCTGAGCAAATTCTTGATAAATTTGTACCTTTTAATTTAGATTCTACTTCTGAGTCAATCCCAGACATTTCTAATCCTAATGTTTCAGAACTAAATGGTATGCATGAAAGGTTATACCAAGCAGCAACAAATATTCCTCTCAGAAGAAAAGTTGGTTCTGAAGAATTTATGGAAAATGTAAATTCAACAAACCTAAATGATAATCTTACAGACTCAGGTGCTGGTAAATGGTCATCAGGTTTAAATGATTCCGGAAGCGGAATTGTTAAAAATAGATCTTTTTGGCTCGTTGCTGATGCTGAATTAATTGTTTATGGAGCTACAGAGCCTTCTGCAAAACTGACAATAGGTGGAGAAGATGTACCTCTTGCTGCAGATGGTACTTTTAGAATTCAAGTTCCATTTAGAGATGGGACTCAAAAATATGATATTAAAGCTGTTGATGTATCCGGTGAGCAAGAAAAAAGTATATCAATGAAATTTGATAGAACTACACCACTTGACGATACTAATGAAAAAGATAATGCTGAGACTGAATGGTTTTAATAAATTAAATTAATGCTGAAAAAAATTGTAGCTTTTACTCCATTGTTTGGGGCATTAACGTTTCCACTAATAGTTCCAATTACAATTTCTAAATATGGTGTTAACTATGGAATCCTTACTGCATTATTAATCTCTTCATTATGGTTTATCGCTATGTTAAGAACTTCCGAAATGCCTCATTAATTTAGTTAGATTTTTGGAAGTTACTTAAGTATATGAACCAAGTTAGTGTAATTAATATCAATTCTCCTTTTCTAGATCAAAAACCAGGTACCTCTGGTTTAAGAAAAAGTACTCTAAAGTTTCAGGAAGAACATTATCTAGAAGTTTTTATTGAAGCAATCTTACAATCATTAGAAGATTTAAAAGGTTCAACATTAGTAGTTGGTGGTGATGGCAGATATGGCAATATTGAGGCAATAGAAAAAATTGTCCAAATATGCATTGCTAATAAAGTTCAAAAGGTTATTGTTCCAAAATATGGTTTATTATCTACTCCTGCGACATCACATTTAATTAGAAAAGAAAACGCTATTGGTGGAATTATTCTTTCTGCAAGCCATAATCCTGGTGGGATTGATGGCGACTTTGGAGTGAAATTGAATATTTCTAATGGTGGCCCAGCTCCTGAGATAATTACTAATAAGATTTTCAAGGCTTCACAATTACTAACTAGTTATAAAATTTGTAAAATTCAATTACCTGATTTTAGTGAATATGGAACTTATCCTTATGACGAAACTACCTTGGAAATTGTTGATGGATTAACAGATTATTCTAATTTAATGGAGAAAATTTTTGATTTTGATCAAATTAGTGATTTTTTAAAAAAAGACTTTTCGTTAATCTTTGATGCAATGAATGCGGTTACGGGCCCATATGCAAAAAATATTTTTGTTGAAAAAATGGGTCTTACACCTGATTGTGTCATGAATGGTAACCCGTTAAAAGATTTTGGAGGGTTACATCCTGATCCTAATCTTACTTACGCATCTCATTTGGCTGATTTGTTATTAAATAAAAAATCTTATAGTTTTGGTGCTGCATGCGATGGAGATGGAGATAGGAATATGATTTTAG
>MWOX01000126.1 GCA_002026005.1 Prochlorococcus sp. HOT208_60m_808M21 | reverse complement strand
CTTTAGGTATGGCTTTAAGGACGATAGGGCATGGCCATAAAGTAGCAATAATTCAATTTATCAAAGGAGGCTGGAAAACTGGAGAAGAAAAAGCACTTAAATTCTTGTCTTCAAAAATATCTTGGCATTCATTAGGAGAGGGATTTACTTGGGAAACACAAGACAGAATAAGAGATGAAAAATTAGTTCGAGAGGCTTGGCAACTAGCCAAAAAGTACATACAAAACGAATCTTATAAACTTATCATTCTTGATGAAATTAATATTGCGACAAAACTTGGTTATCTTGCACCCGAGGAAATAATCACTTTTTTAAAAAGCTTAAATAATAGAAAAAATCATATTGTTTTAACTGGAAGGGGAGCATCTGATTCAATTATCAATTACGCTGATCTAGTTACTGAAATGAAACTAATAAGACATCCATTTAAAGAACAAGGAATAAAAGCACAAAAGTGTATTGAATTTTAGTTAAGTTAAATATTATTTAAAATTTCTTTAGGCAGGTTTAGAAATGTTTAAAGACGCAAGCAATATCTGAACAAAGAATAAATTTGGTGCTTTTACTTGCTAAGGTCTTAAAAGTACAATTATTGAATGACTTACAAAAGAGTTCTTTTAAAACTTAGTGGTGAAGCACTAATGGGTGAAAAACCTTATGGTATTGATCCTGCTATAGTTCAGTCAATTGCAGAGGATGTTTCAAAAGTAGTCGAAAATAATATAGAACTTGCAATAGTTGTTGGGGGCGGGAATATTTTTAGAGGGCTTAAAGGGTCTGCAGATGGCATGGATAGAGCGACAGCTGATTATGTTGGGATGCTCGCAACAGTAATGAATGCTATTTCACTTCAAGATGGATTAGAAAGAGTAGGAGTTGCAACAAGGGTTCAAACTGCAATAGAAATGCAGGAAATTGCCGAACCCTACATAAGAAGAAGAGCCATGAGGCACTTAGAAAAAGGAAGAGTTGTAGTTTTCGGAGGTGGATGCGGAAATCCATTTTTTACAACTGATACTACGGCAGCTTTGAGAGCAGCAGAGATAAACGCTGAAGTTGTTATGAAGGCTACTAAAGTTGATGGAGTATACGATCGTGATCCTAATCAATTTAAAGATGCAAAAAAATATTCCTCTCTCAGTTATCAACAAGTTCTTAGTGATGAAATTGCCGTAATGGACAGTACTGCGATTGCACTTTGCAAAGATAATAATATCCCAATTATGGTTTTTGATATATTCAAAAAAGGGAACATTTCTAAAGCTGTTGCTGGGGAGTCAATAGGCTCTTTAATTAGCTAGAGATCATTTATTTTTTTTAATTATGAAAGAAAAAGAAATTCAAGAAAATATGAATAAAAGTATTGAAGCCACACAAAGAAACTTTAATACAATTAGAACAGGCAGAGCTAATGCTTCCTTGTTAGACAGAGTAAGTGTTGAGTACTACGGAGCAGAAACACCAATCAAATCGCTTGCCACTATAAGCACTGTTGATTCGCAAACAATTTCAATACAACCTTTCGATATTTCATGTTTGCAAGCGATAGAGAAATCTATTTCTATGAGTGATTTAGGAATTACTCCAAATAATGATGGGAAAGTAATAAGAATAAACGTTCCTCCTTTAACAGAAGAAAGAAGAAAAGAATTTTGTAAATTAGCCTCTAAATATGCAGAGGAAGGAAAAGTAGCTTTGAGAAATATCAGACGAGATGCTGTTGATAAAGAAAAAAAAGACGAAAAAGATGGCCTTATTTCCATTGACGAATCGAGAGATAATCAATCTGAAATTCAGAAAATTACTGACAAATATATTTCTTTAATAGAAACTAAATTGTCTGAAAAAGAAAAGGAAATTCTAAAAGTTTGATAGGATTTGACGTTGTAATAATTGGTGGAGGTTTATCAGGATCTTCCACCGCTCTTAATCTATCAAAGAAAGGATATTCTGTTTTAATTATCGAAAAAGAAAAATCTCAAGATTACAAGCCATGTGCTGGCGGGATGGCATCTTCAATGCAAAGATTTCTTCCTATAGATATAAAAGATGCCATAGCATCAAAAATTAAGAATGTTGAATTCAGATGGAAGGCTACAGATAATGTAACTGCTGATCTGACTGGTGAATCCCCATTTTGGATTATTAAAAGAGAGAAACTTGATCAATTATTACTTGATGAGTCCTTAAGTAATGGAGCTCAGATAATGAGACCATTATTGATAGAAAAAATTATAAAAAAAAATGATAAATGGGAAATTACGTGCAATAACAAAATAAAATACATTTCAGAATTTCTTGTAATTGCAGATGGGTCCCAATCGAAATGGGCGAGTTATTTCAATTTAGGGCCAAGAAAACCGAAATTTGCGAACACAATCTCATTAAGATTAAAAGGTTTAGGCGAAATCCCTAGAGATGCAGTTAGATTTGAGTTTGGATTTATAAAATATGGGTTTGCATGGGCATTCCCCCTAAGAGAAAGCTTAAATATTGGTTTAGGTACTTTTATAAATAATGGTCTTCTAGAAAATCAGGCTATAAATAAACAAGTAATCAGAAGCTTCGGTTTTGATGATTATCCTCATAAAACAATTAGTAAGAAACTGAGAATATGGAATGGCTTCAACTCAATTAATGGTGACAAAGTTTTGGCGGTTGGAGATGCAGCATCTCTATGTGATCCATTTTTAGCTGAAGGAATTAGACCATCTTTAATTAGCAGTTTTTATGCTGCAGAATACATAGATCAGTGCCTATCAGGAAAAGTAGATGATTTAAATCTTTATACGAAAAAAATTAACAACATTTGGGGGAAATCAATGGCTTGGGGGAAGAGAATAGCCCAAGTATTTTATAGATTTCCCAGAACTGGATACCAATTAGGTATCAAAAGAAAAACAGCACCTAAACGTATTGCTCAAATATTATCAGGAGAAATGAGTTATGAAGATATTGCAAAAAGAGTTATCAGAAGACTTTTAACAAAAAGTGGAGCTTAATTCTTTTTCAATACAAACTTAAATTTAGTTAGCAGAAATCAATTTATGATTTTTAATCTCTGAATATCTCTTTAGTAGCAGCTCTTCCAATTCTTCTATAGCCTTACTGAATCCAGTGATACCTTCACTGAGCTTTTCACTTGCCATTTGATCTTCCAACATACTTAATCTGAAATCTTTTTCTTCAAATTCGTAGTCAATAGAATTATTTATTTGGGTACTTACATCTAATTTCCTCACTAACTCTCCTTTTTCTTTTTTCAGTTCCTCAAGAAATTTTGGTGCGATTGTTAAAAGATCGCAACCTGCTAATTCTTTTATTTCATCAAGATTTCTAAAACTCGCTCCCATTACTTCTGTCTTGAATCCCTTTTCTTTAAAATACTTGTATATTTGTGTAACCGAAATAACACCAGGGTCTTCAGATCCAACAAAACTAGTTTTACCAGTTTTTGCTTTATGCCAATCCAATATACGGCCTACGAAAGGAGAAATTAGAGTTATGTTTGCATTAGCACAAGTTACCGCTTGGCAGAAGTTAAAAAGTAAAGTTAAGTTGCACTTAATACCCTCTTTTTCCAAAATTTCAGCTGCCTTAATTCCCTCCCAAGTTGCAGCAATCTTAATCAAAATTCTTTCCTTTTCAATTCCAAAATTTTTGTAAAGATTGATCAATTTTCTCGCTTTTTCTACTGTAGCTTCGGTATCAAAGCTCAATCTTGCATCAACTTCTGTAGATACGCGCCCTGAAATAATTTTCAATATTTCTTTTCCAAAAAATACTGAAACTTGGTCAACAGTTTCTTTGATTAATTCAATTTCAGAGAATCCTTGGGGCATTGCATTTTCTGAATTTTCTAAAGCTTTATCAATTAATTTCACATAATCAGGGTTCTTTGCAGCAGCAAGTATTAGCGATGGATTGGTAGTGGCGTCCCTTGGTTTAAATTTTTTTATCGAATCTAAATCTCCAGTATCAGCAACAACAACGGTCATTGAGGACAATTGTTCTAAAATTGATTTCATATTTAGATAATCATATATATACATAAACTAGCTTTTATTCCTGAGGAAATCATCATATAGTGAACTAAATATTTATAAAATTGGAAAATTTTAGGGTTTTTTAACAATCATTCCATGATCTTTAATCTTGGGAGGTATTTTTTCAATTACTATCAAACTTTCGATAATTTCTTTAGCAACTGGTACAGCAACAGTTGAACCATATGCATAAGATTTAGATGGCTCATCAACGACTACTAGGACAACATATTTCGGATCATTAACTGGTAAGGTCGCCACAAAACTGCAAACTTTTTTAAGGGTATAGGAACCATTTAAGGCTTTTTGGGAAGTGCCCGTTTTCCCCGCTATCCTGTAACCCTCGATTTTCACTCCAGATCCACTACCTTTGTCAACTACGCTCTCCATCCAATCAAGAACAGTTTTAGAGACTTCGTGTGAAAAAAATTGTTTTTTGGGATTATTATTATTAACTCCTTCTTTGAAGGTTGAGGTTACATGTGGAGTTACTTCATAACCACCATTTGCTAGAGCCGCATGAAGTTGAAGCAATTTAAGTGGTGAGATTGAGAAACCTTTGCCAAAAGAAGTTACAGCGGGCTCAATTGATTGATTTACAAATAAATCTTTTCTTTTTAGTTGGCCAGCAGTTGATTCAAATAAGTCAGTCTCTAAATTTTTATTTATACCTAAATTGTTTAGCCAATCCCAATAAATTGCAGGATCTAAATTCTGCATTATTTTTACCATCCCAACATTACTTGAAACTTGCAAAACTTTTGGATAGTCAATGTATCCATTACCTTTTTTATCCCAATTAGAAAGTGTCCATCCTCCAACATTAATTTTTCCAATATCTTCAACTACTCCATCTTTCTGGATTACTTTTTCTTCTAAAGCTAAGGCAAGATTAATAGGTTTAAAAGTTGAACCAGGCTCAAATAAATCTTGAGAATACCAACCCCTAAAAAGTCCAGAATCATACTGCCAAAATTTATTTGGATCGTACGACGGAACTGAAACCAAGGAGAGAATCCGACCATTATTAACATCCATAACTATGGCAAATCCCTTCTTTGCTTTCCATTTGCTTACTTGCTTTGATAATGCATTGAATGAAGCTTTCTGTAATTTTGAATCTATTGTTAGGCCTAAACTTTTGTAATCAGAAACAAAATCTCCTGGGGCTGAATTATCTGGTAAAGGAGTTCCATCTCCTCCTCTTTTTATTAAATTACTTTTATTAAAAACTTTAATTTGATTATCTAAATGAAGCTCTAAACCTGCTGAAGCTATATTCTCATCATTAACAAAACCCACAAGATTAGAGTAAAGCTCCCCTTGTGGATAATATCTCTGAGAATATTTAAATAAATCAATTCCGCTTATTTGAAGGTTCTTAATCTTTTCTGCCTTTTCTTCAGAAATTTTATCCAAAAGCTTGATACCAGTCATTTCATTATTAAATTTACTCAAGAGTATTTCACCATTTATATCCAAGATAGATGATAATTTATCTGTAACTTCTTCAATACTGCGAACTCTATTTATTGAATCACCAGGAAAATTAAAATATCTTGGATGAGCCCATAATTTATAGAGCGGTTTATCGTAAGCGATTAGTCTATTATTTCTATCAACAATCGCTCTCCTCTTTTTTAAAGCGTTAGTTTTAGAAGAATGTAGTAATCTAGCTTTTCTTTGCAAATCAGAGGCGTTAAAGACTTGCAGATTAACTAACCTACCAAACAAACAAAAGATTAATATTAAGCTAAAAATATAGAGAAATTTAAATCTTCTTTGATCGAGGGGTATTAGACGAACAATTTTTTTGTATTTTTTCATCAATATCCCCTTTGATATTTGCTATCACTAAAACCTTCAATGAAACTACTTAAATTTTTCTTAAATAAACTTTCTTTTTTTTCTGAAAGTTTATCTAAATAGATCAAATCTTCAGGTTTAGTTTTTTTATAATTATTGATAGATTCAAGTTCACTAATATAAAATTCCTCAATTTTAGAAATATAATCAATGAGATTATTATTAATAGCTCTTGTTTTAGATAAGTTTTTATATGTATTTGACCATTTTCTTTGACTATTAAAAGACAAGAAAAATAAGGTGAAAATTAATAACAAAAGACAAATATTAATGGTATCGAAAATTTGATGTATTAATTTGATTTTAATTATGGATATTTTTTCAGAATTTTTTTTTCTTTCATATGAAACCTTTTTTTTTAAATTAAGTTGATTCCCATAAGGTTTCATCTATGGTTTTTTATTTAAATAAAAGAAGTATTATTAATTAAATAAACATCTTTTTGTTTGATTCGCAAGTAAAGAATTAAATTCTTTATGTCCTCAATAAGAACAAATTTAAGAAAGTCAATCCATTCCATAAAGAATGCATAATCACTGAGGAAAACAAACTCCCTGAAGCAATTCTTGTAATTGCTAATCCAATCCCTAGAACAAATAATGGCGGCATTTCCCCCAAACTTAAATGGGCTAATGCAAAGATAAAAGCTGAAACTATGATACCCGAAATTACTCCAAAATCTCTTGCAAGAGTTGGAAGTAAAATACCACGAAATATAATCTCTTCAAATAGAGGAGCTAATAGAGTTGTTGTTACAAATAATAGAAAAAATGATAAGTAATTATTATTATTAAGAACAATTTCCAGCAAGGGGTTACTACCATTCTGATTATCGATCAGACTATTCATAATTAGAGAGATCAATAAAACAAAAGGAACAATTGTTAACCAACCTTTAATTCCCTGAATAATTGCATATTTTATTGGCAAGAAATTGAACTGCAAATAATCCTTTTTAAAAGTAAATTCACCATTCAAGGATTTAATTTGATAAAAAACTATCCATAATGGAGGAATAGCCATAAAAAGATATCCAAAGAAAATTTTTAAAGATTGAGACAATTCATTAGAGATATTTTTAGAAAAAAGTTCGACCAAACTGATAGAAAATAAAGGTGATACCACTTCTCCTAAAACAACAAATCCACCTGCAATTAATAAAACCATATCTATTAATTCTAAATCTAAGGATTTAATTTCTTTCCAACCAAACTTTTTCAAAGATATAGTTTTCCATAATATTTTTAAAGCCAGAATAGAGCCAATAAGTATTGTTAAAAGTGGTATTAGTCTTATGGCTAATATTTTAAAAAACATTCTGCTTGAAAATGATTTTGTTATTAATGCACTATCGTCAAAATCAAATTTGCGGCTTAAAAGGTGATACAAAAATCTATCACCTTTAAATAAATCAAATTTTTCAGAATTTACTTTATATGAATTATTATTAGATTTTTTTTCTATCTCATCAATCAGAGATTTATAGTTTTTATCTTCAAAATCTTTGGATATATTTTTATAAATTAAAGGATCATTTGATTCTGAAGTAATTATTCGAATTAATTTATTTCTTTCTGTTAGCTCTTCAAATGAGACATCAGAGAGTGATTTATGTATTTGATCAACAGGATCATTAATGATAAAAAATTTTTTAAGATTTACAGGTATTGATTGGACAGATAATTCAGCAATTTCTTGCTCTTTTTGACTAATATCAAATGAAACAGATGGTCTATTTAAACTGTCTCTTAATCCTTGTTGCCATACAAAAAAAGTTATGACGATAGAAATAAAAGCTAAAGTGAGTTTTGACTTAGAAGTATTTTTAAAGATCATAACTTATTATATTTTTGCAAACTATAGTTAGTTATCATTGAAATTCCTTATATTTATGTATCTATTTTAATCACGCCATGAGATGATTAGATAATCTTAATTTTCAAATTTATATAATGGCTATAAAATTAGTTTTAGTTAGGCATGGACTAAGCAGTTTCAATGCAAAAGGATTAATTCAAGGAAGAACAGACGATTCATTATTAACTGATAAAGGATACGAACAAGCCCAAAAAGCAGGAAAAGCATTATCAAAAATAAACTTCGATAAAATCTATTCCTCCCCACTTGTCAGAGCCGCAGAGACTGCAAAAACAATTAAAAAGACCTTCAATAAAGAACAAAATATTGTATTCGACGATAATTTGCTAGAGGTAGATCTTAGTGAATGGTCTGGTCTAAAAATTGATGAAATAAAAAAGAAATTCCCAGAAATTTACCCTATTTGGAAAAATGATCCAGAAAATCTTATCTTAAAAAGAAATAATAATAAAACTTATAAACCAATTCAAGAGTTATTTTTTCAAGCAACAAATTTTGTAGAAGATATTTTAAAAATTTATCTAGACAAAGATGATGTAAATATTTTAGTTGTTGGACATAATGCAATTCTCAGATGTTTAATACTCTTGTTATTAGGAAAGCCTAAGCAAGGTTTTAGAAAAATAAGATTAGAAAATGCTTCTTTCTCGATACTTAATATTTCAAAGAAAGATAACTCTTTTAAGACTCAAATTGAATGCTTAAATCAAACTTCCCATCTTAATAAAAATATTCCAAATAAAATTGGAGATTCCAGAATATTTCTTATAAGGCATGGTGAAACTAACTGGAACAAAGAAGGTAGATTTCAAGGCCAAATTGATATCCCTTTAAATGAAAACGGAAAAGACCAAGCTAGAAAGACTTTTAAATATTTGAGAAATATTTCTTTCAATAAGGCATTTTCAAGTTCAATGCATAGGCCTTATGAGACTGCACAAATAATCCTTCAAAATAACAAAGATTTAAAAATTGAAAAAATACATTCACTCGTAGAAATCAGTCACGGATTATGGGAGGGTAAATTGGAAGCAGAAATTAGAGAAGAGTGGCCTACCTTACTGAAAAATTGGCATGATAAACCTGAAGAAGTAATAATGCCCGAAGGTGAATCTATAAAAGATGTATCAGAAAGGTCAGTAGAGGCCTTTGACAAAATTTGTTTATCTCAAAAGGATAATGATCAAACCCTCATGGTTGCTCATGATGCAGTCAATAAAACTCTTATTTGTAATATCCTTGGGATTAATTATTCAAATATTTGGATGATAAAACAGGGTAATGGCGGCATAACTATAATTGATCTTTTTAATGATCCCAATAAGACCCCCGTGATTAGCGCTCTTAACATTACAACTCACCTAGGGGGAATACTTGATTCAACTGCTTCAGGGGCACTTTAAATTAAGCCTTGTTAAAAATTTATTTTGATGAAGTCAGAGTCAGAAAAAAGGCTTCATTTACTGAAAAAGCCAACTTGACTAAGAGGCCAAAATCTGAAATATGCTTTACCAATTATCTCTTTTTTATGAAGAAATTTACTATCAGGCCAATATCTTCCATCCCAGCTATTTGCCCTATTATCACCTAAAACTAAAAAATGATCTTCTGGTACTTTTATGTTATCAAATTTACCACAATTATTTAATAGGGATAATGAGCACTTATAAGAGACATAGGGTTCAGGAATTAATTTATTATTTATTAGTAATTCACCATTAGAGTTTACACTTACAATTTCTCCTGGAAGTGCCACCACTCTTTTTATATAAGCATCGCAAGCTTGATCCCTCAAGCCAGGAATAAACGACATTGGAGGAAAACTCATAAAAAAACAATATCTTTTTTTTGGTAAAGGCTTAGATCTTGATGCGATTAATTTTTTGTCAAACGAGTAAGGTGAGTTAAAAACAACAATATCTCCTCTTTTTGGTAAAGAGTTTCTTAGCGAAAATTTTTCAATAATTAACCTATCATTTATTTGTAATTCTGGGAGCATTGAACCAGAAGGGATATAACGTGGTTCTGCAAAAAATGATCTACAAGAAGAAACAAAAAAAGTTAATAGAATTAGTAGACCCCATTCTTTTAAAAAACTTTTTATGGAACCAGGCATAAAATTAAAAAAGTCTTGATTTTCTAAACTTATATAAATTTTTTTGCATATTCAATTTCGTTAAAACCTAATATTACTTTTTTTCCTTCGTAAATCAAAAATGGTCTTTTTATTAATTTACCATCACTTAAAAGAAGTTGAATAATTTCTTCCCTTGATAAACCATTAATATCAAGATTGAGAGTTTTAAAAGCTTTACCTCTTGTATTAAAAATCCTTTTCTTATCATCAGAGTATTGTTTTAAAGCTAGATTTAAATAATTAACAAGTGGTGGTTCTTTTACAATATCAATTAATTGGAATTCTAAATCTTTGCTTTTAAGCCACTTTTCAGCTTTTCTGCAAGTAGAGCATTTTAAATAACTATAAAAAATTATTTTTTTCAATTTAATTTACTAATTTTTGATTTCTTAAGTACTTTATAGTTTCTCTTTTTTAGGGGTATACAACTTTTCAATAAATTGTCAACAACATCAAAATCCCTCCAACCGTCAATTTGAACTGTTCTTCCATCAAGTCCTTTACTTGTTCTAAAAAATTCAGCAACATCCTCAAGCTGATTAGGAGCAATTTGATTAATACTCACTATATTATCCTGCCTAGGATTAGCTATAGGCACACATAAAAGTTTTCCATCATATGCACCACAATCATGCATATCCAAAACTCCAATAGGTCTAGCTTTTATTAAACAGCCCGCGAAAGTAGGTTCATCCATTATCACCATTGCATCAAGAGGAGCACCATCATCAGCAAGGGTATTTGGGATAAAACCATAATCAAAAGGGTACCTCACTGAAGAATGCAATACTCTGTCTAAGGCCATAATTCCTGCATCAGAGCAATATTCATATTTATTCCTACTACCTGCAGGTATTTCAACAATAATATTTACTATTCCCTTCATTGGAGATGGAGGTATTGAACTAAGGTCCATCTTTTTTAAAATCGTGATTATGAATTATCTCGTTTCCTTGAGATGAAGGTCTTCCAATTAAAACGCTTATTGAAGGTAAAAAAATTGTCAAAAAGGCAAAAATAATACCTAAAGATGTTATTGATAAACTCCTTATACTTAAGGGGTCATCATCATCTCTTTCAAAATCACTTCGAGCAGAACCATGAGAAGATTCTTCACTTGATTTACTCTGAATAAATTGCTTTGATTTCGTGTAACTCAAGAACTCTTAATTGGTAAAGATTAAGGAGATAATTAAACATCATTATCCTACATTCAAAATGTCAATAAATCAAAACATTGATTAGTAACTTTTTAATTACTCTTTTTCTAGCAAAGACCTGATAGATTTTAGTTCCTCTAATATTTGCACCAGTATATTTTGAGCAGCGGAAGAAGGTGTATTAAAGACCTCTACAGTAACCTCCTTAATTCTTAAAATATCTTTTGCAAATCTTGCTACTTCATTAGGATGAAACTTTAAAGGATCTTTTTGATCAGTTCGAAATTCGGGATTTAATTTTCTTGGATTAAAGCTAGGGTTAAGATTTCTTAAATCTGTATTTGTATACCTATAGACAGAAGCTCTTGATCTGTTTAGGAATTTTTGCACTTCATCAATACCTACTAATTCCTCTTCGCTAGAAATATTGGAATCTATATTTTCCATAAACTTAAGAAAATGTTTTAGTAATAATGAACTTTTAAAAGAATTTGAACTTCATTACTGAAGAAGTTAGCAGAAACAATATTTTTAGACTAGCCGCGTTGAGGGACTCAAGACACTTTAAATTATTTTTTCATCTTAATTGATAAAATTAAATATTATCAAGGATTTTTTTGTATGCGCGTAACAACCTCATTTCCTCTGGGGACACTTCGTGACACACCTTCTGAAGCTGAGATTATTTCACATCAATTACTCTTAAAAGCTGGGTATATTCGCAGAGTTAACAGCGGTATTTATGCATACATGCCATTAATGCTTAGAGTTATTGAAAAAATATCCTCAATAATAGAAAAAGAACTTAATAGTATTGGTTGTACAAAATTACTATTACCCCAACTTCATCCTGCAGATTTATGGAAAAAAAGTGAAAGGTGGGAAGGATATACCGCAGGTGAAGGAATAATGTTTAATCTCAAAGATAGACAAGGTAAAGAATTTGGATTAGCACCAACTCACGAAGAGGTGATCACGAGTATTGCATCAGAGACCATCAACTCCTATAAGCAATTACCTCAATGTTTTTACCAAATTCAGACAAAATTTAGAGATGAAATAAGGCCAAGGTTTGGATTGATGAGAAGTAGAGAATTCATAATGAAAGATGGTTATTCTTTTCATTCTTCAGAAAACGATCTAGCTTCTTTCTATGAAAAGGTTGGCAATGCTTATGAAAATATTTTTAAATCTTGTGGACTACAGACAGTAGGGGTTGAAGCTGATAGTGGAGCAATTGGCGGTGCTTCATCTAAAGAATTTATGGTCACTGCTGATGCTGGGGAAGATTCCATTTTGTTCACTCAAAGTGGTTCTTATGCTGCCAATATCGAAAAAGCTGTTTCTCTACCCTCTCAACCTATTCCACTTAAAGATAATATTGCAGAGTGGTTGGAAACGCCTCATCAAAAAACGATCCTAGAAGTTTGCGATAATAACAATTTAGACCCAAGTCAGATTATTAAAGTAGTAATATTCCTTGCACAGTTCGAAGGTGAATTTAATGTCCCAATTCTTGCATGCATAAGAGGCGATCAACATATTAATGAAGTAAAGCTTTTTAACTTAATCAATAAACTTTATAATTTCAATCTTATTAATCTTAAAAAGATTGAAGACAAAAATACTATCGAAAAAAATCTAGTTGATTTACCCTTAGGTTTTATCGGGCCAGATTTAGATAATAAAACTATTAAAGCTAGTTCTAATTGGGAAAAAAAATGGACAAGAATAATTGACCATTCTGCAAGTGACCTTTCAAAGTTCATAAGTGGTGGGAATAAAGTTAATTTCCATAAAGTTTTTCAAGAATTTTCTTTTGATTCGAAAGACTATCTAATTGGGGATATCAGGAATGCCAAAAAAGGAGATAAAATAAGTATTAATGATTATGAAGAACTTAAAGAAAAAAAAGGTATCGAGATTGGACATATTTTCCAACTAGGTCAGAAATATAGTGAAAAATTAAATGCAAAGTTCTCTGATAAGGACGGTCAGCTAAAAAATTTATGGATGGGTTGTTACGGAATAGGAGTGACAAGAATAGCTCAAGCCGCTATCGAACAGAATCATGATCAAAAAGGAATCTGTTGGCCTATCCAGATTTCTCCTTTTGAAGTAATAATTATCCCAACAAACCTAAAAGATCCTAATCAAAGTGATCTTACTGAGCATATCTATAACAACTTTTTAATTAATAAAATTGATGTCCTTCTTGATGATAGAAACGATAGAGCTGGAGTGAAATTTAAAGATGCGGAATTAATTGGTATTCCTTTTCAGATAATTATTGGCAGAGATTCTATTAATAAAGAAGTAGAACTTTTATGCAGGACAAATAATACTAAGCTTAAAATTAGTTCTGATAAATTGTTAGAAACATTTATTTCCGAATCTGAAATAATGTACAATAAAAAGTCTTGAGGCTTATTTTTTTTGGGAGCTAAGTTATGTTACTGAAATGGACATCAAAATTATTTTTTAAGAATCTTACCAAAGCTATATCTTTTGCAATATCCTTAATTGTTGGTTTTACACTATTTAGTTCCCCTTCCATAGCTGCAAAAACCGCTATGACAGGTGACTACACAAAGGATACAATTTCAGTTGTCAAAACATTACAAACAGCTGTTGATACTCCAAAAGATTCTCCAAATAAAGATGAAGTAAGAAGTGAAGCTCTTACACTCATAACTGACTATATTTCCAGATATAGAAATAGAGGGATGGTGAATAAAACGCAATCATTTACCACAATGCAAACAGCATTAAATGCTATGGCAGGTCATTACAAAAACTTTGCAAGTAGACCTTTGCCAGATAAACTTAAAGAGCGTTTAACCAAAGAATTTTCTCTTGCTGAAAAAATGGTTCTAAGAGAAAGTTGATACAATTCATTTACTTTTTAAAAGTAAACCAAGATTTTTGAATATATTAAATATTCGCACCAAAATAATGCTCTTCTAAAATTGGCCAATGTTGTTGTAATCGGAGCCCAATGGGGTGACGAAGGAAAAGGTAAAATAACGGATTTACTTAGTCGTTCGGCAGATGTTGTCGTTCGCTATCAAGGGGGAGTAAATGCAGGTCATACTATAGTCGTAGATGATAAAGTCTTAAAATTACATCTAATTCCCTCAGGGATACTTTATAAAAATACTTCTTGTCTAATTGGTTCGGGAACTGTAGTAGATCCAAAAATCTTGCTTAAAGAAATTGACATGTTAATTGATAATGGAATTGATATCTCAGGATTAAAAATTTCATCAACATCACATGTAACAATGCCCTACCACCGAATATTAGATGAAGCGATGGAGGCTGATAGAGGTTCAAACAAAATAGGGACAACAGGTCGTGGGATTGGCCCAACTTATGCGGATAAATCACAAAGAAATGGCATTAGGATAAGAGACTTGCTAACTAAGGAAAGGCTAAGTGATGTGATCGAAATTCCATTAAGAGAAAAAAACGGTCTACTAGAAAAAATCTATGGCATTAAACCACTTAAATTAGAAGATATTGTTGAAGAATATCTTGACTATGGGAAAAGATTATCAAAGCATGTTGTTGACTGTACGAGGACTATCCATAAAGCCTCAAAAAACAAGAAGAATATTCTTTTTGAAGGAGCTCAAGGGACTCTACTTGACTTAGATCATGGGACTTATCCTTTTGTTACCTCATCAAACCCTATATCAGGAGGGGCATGTATTGGAGCTGGAGTGGGTCCAACTTTAATTGATAGAGTCATAGGTGTCGCAAAAGCTTATACCACAAGAGTAGGTGAAGGACCATTCCCAACTGAATTACAAGGAAGTATTAATGATCAACTCTGTGATAGAGGCAGTGAATTTGGAACCACTACTGGGAGAAGGAGAAGATGTGGGTGGTTTGATGGAGTTATTGGTAAATATGCTGTATCTGTAAATGGTCTTGATTGTTTAGCCGTTACGAAACTTGATGTATTAGATGAATTAGATGAGATTCAAGTTTGCATTGCATATGATCTCGATGGGGAGGAAATAGACTACTTTCCTACTAATTCAGATGACTTAAAAAAATGTAAGCCAATCTTCAAAAAATTAAAAGGTTGGCAATGTTCAACTGCAGATTGCAGAAAACTATCTGATCTCCCAGAGAATGCTATGAATTATCTAAGATTTTTAGCTGAATTAATGGAGGTACCAATTGCCATTGTCTCGTTGGGGGCGAATAGAGATCAAACTATAGTAATTGAAGACCCAATACATGGTCCTAAAAGAGCACTGCTAAGGTAATTTAGTTCCAAATTAATGACGGAATCCTTTAGACATTTTGAACATAAAAAAGTTGATCTCATTGGTCTGGGCAACGCAATAGTAGATATTATTGTAAATATTGAAGATGAGTTTCTTGAGATAAATAATCTGGATAAAGGATCAATGAATCTAATTAATTCTGATGAATCTCAGAGATTGTTAGAAAATTGCAAAGTGATCAAACAAATTTCAGGTGGGTCCTCAGCAAATACCGTTGTTTCTTTAGCACAATTAGGCAATCATGTGCAGTTTATAGGAAGAGTGAAAAATGATCAATTTGGGAATTTCTTTTCTGACGATATAAAAAAAAGTAAAACTATATTTAATACTCCACCTACTATTGAAGGTGCTCCAACAGCTCATTCAATCATCATGGTTACACCTGATGCACAAAGAACTATGTGCACTTACCTAGGAGCATCTGTAGAGTTTGAGCCAAAAAACATTGACTTTACTATAATTCAGGAAAGCAAATACTTATATTTAGAAGGATATTTATGGGACAGCGAATTAGCTAAAAAAGCTTTTATTAAAGCCGCCCAAGTTGCAAAACAATCTAATACAAAAATAATCCTTTCTTTGTCTGATTCATTTTGTGTAGATAGACATCGTGAGAGTTTCTTGGAATTAATTTATGAATATGTAGATATTGTTTTTTGTAATGAATCCGAGGTATTAAGTCTATTTAAAAATGATAAATTAGCAAGCTGCCAAGAAGACCTATCTTCCTTATGTGAATTAGTCATAGTAACTCTTGGAAGCAATGGTTCTCTGATCATTAACAAAAATAATGTTGAAAAAATTGAGTCAATAATGAAAGGCAAGATTATTGATACTACAGGAGCGGGGGACATCTATGCGGGAGGATTTATCCATGGATTAATAAACAATTGTTCCCTAAAAAAATGCGGAGAGATAGCTTCAATTTGTGCGGGGCAAATAATTACGCAATTAGGATCTAGAACAGATATTGATCTTAAAGAGTTAATAAAATAGATTTAATCAAATAGTTTTATTCAACCAATCATAATATTTCATCTCAGCATGGGTTTTTTTGTAAATAATTTGAGGGACATCATATGTGGAATTTTTATTTACGAAATCAATTAAACAATCTTTAAATTCTAGTTTACTTTTTATTGTGATTTCAAACTCTTTAGTTTCTTCAATATCATTATCCCACTTATAAATTGAAAAAATTTGCTTTATCGAAACACAAGCTGCAAGTTTATTTTGTATTAGTAATCTAGCCATTCGCAAAGCATTTGCGTTACTTGATTCAGTTGTGATCATAACTAATACTTCCATAATGAATTAAACATCAATATTTTTTAATTATGTGATTTATCAAATTGTGATATTGATCAAAAGAGTAAGAATAATCATTTTTAACTTTCGGCCTTTTAACCAAAAATAACTTCATCTTACTTCCAGAAACTATACTCTCCCAGTTTTTCTGAGAATAACTTCCAGATTCTCTGCATAGAACATAATCTATCTCCCAAAAATCACAAAGTTTTTTTTCTAAAATGCTTTTATTATTTTTACTCGGTTCAAGTATCGCTATGTTTGAATTTTTAATACATGATCCAAAAGCTTTAGTTATACTTTCATAAGTTGGGAGTACCCTTGTAAATACATTTGCTTTACAATTCATATAATAACTAGCTGTATCGTTAAGGAACCTTGATCCTATTGCAAGAAGAATATTCTTATTCTCAATATCAACATTATTTATATCCTTTAAATGATCAATATATAAAAAATTATTAGTTTTATTTATTAGAGATTTCCTCTCAAATAGTAAAAGAGGTGTACTAATCTCTTTACATGCATTATTAAGATTTTTAGAAATTATTACGGCAAACGGATGCGTAGCATCGACAACGCATGTGATTTTATTTCTATTTATGAAATTAATTATTTGATCTTTATTATTTAATTTCCCCGTAATGATATGTAACTTCGGATTTTCAATATAAGCTTGCCTTGCTTTATAAGTTAAAACACTTGCAAAGACTGAATAATTAAGTTCAAGAAGCCTATTAGCTATTACAGGTCCATCCGAAGTTCCTGATAGGATCCAAACATTTTTATAGCAATTTTCTTGATTCTGCATCAGTATGTCTTTAATTAAATAGTAAGTAATGAATCATTGTTTAATTCAGGCGGTAATTAATAGCGCTCCCCAAATGAGGTATACCAAAGAAAACCAAACTCCAATTGCAGAAATGATTATTAATTTTAAAGGATTACGTAGTGAAGATCCAACCAGAAATCTCAAGATCATAGGATGGGGAAATATTGCCCAAGAAATGGTAGATGAACTGAAGGAAGGACAAAATATTGTTATTGAGGGACGTCTAAAGATGAATTCTGTCACTAGAAAAGACGGAACAAAAGAAAAGCAACCAGAACTAACAGCTTCAAAGATTCATCAAATTTCGCCAGTTGAAGTTATTAATTCTGATCAAAAAGAAAATAACGAGTCATTTGAAAATAAAGAAACCACCAAAAAATCTAGTTGGGATAGTTCCCCTTTAGTTCCTGAAGTTGACGAAATACCTTTTTAAATCAAATACCAACATTATTTTCTTGAACACTTATAATTAATTTGCTTATTTTTCTTTCAAGCGCGGCAAGTTCGCTTCTGATTTCTGGCCATTTACCCTTATCAAGATTTTCAAGTAGCCATGCTCTATCTTGATCAAGTTTAAAAATCAAATCTCCTTGATTTGCAGTATTAGGATCTTGCATAATACTTGTTAGCCCAATTAAAACTCATTCTACTAAATCAAAATGAAGAAATACTTATCGCCTGGAAACTTAATCGTAACCGCTGGGAGTATTTTAGCTTTTGTTGGAATGACTGCTTATTTTACAGACTCAGTAAATTTAAGTGTACCTACTTTTTTTTATGGAGTACCTATTTTTCTAATTGGATTAGGCTTAAAGACTTCCGAAATACCTCCTGTAGAGTTATTTGACAAGACAAATTTTGCGACAAATAAATTTAATAGACCAAAAGAATTAACAGCACTAGTTAAAGATGTTACAAGATGGAGGTATGGGATAAAAGCTCATCTTGAATCGTCATTAGAATCTTTAAATTTGTGGGACGAGGATAATCCTCCTCAATTAAAAGAAATAGAAGAAATTACAAAGGAAGAAAAAAATGGTCTCAGAATGCGTTTCGAATTAAACGCTGTCCCACTAGAAAAATGGATTGAAAAACAAGAAAGATTAAACAGGTTTTTCGTAAAAGGTCTTGAATCAGAATTTATTATCGACGATAATAAAAAAGAATTTGATTTTATTCTCTTTTATTGAATATAGGGATATATTTGTAAAAAACTAATTTCTCAATTCAATTAAGTTTTAATGAATTTTAGTAATGAATGATTCTCAAAGAGTATCAATATTAAGCGAAGCACTTCCATATATACAAAGTTTCTCAGGTAGAAAAATTGTTATCAAGTATGGCGGTTCTGTTATGGAGAATGATAATTTAAAAAATGCTTTTTTTAGAGACATAGCACTTTTATCAACCGTTGGGGTTTGTCCGATAGTAATTCATGGAGGTGGACCCGAGATTAATAATTGGTTAAAGAAATTAGAAATAGCTCCTAAATTCGAAAATGGATTAAGAATTACTGATCAAAAAACAATGGAAATTGTCGAGATGGTTCTGATGGGTAGAGTTAACAAACAAATTGTAAAAGGCATTAATAAAACTGGATCCTTAGCTGTGGGAATATCAGGTCTTGATGGCAACTTAATTCAATCTAGAGAACTAGGAGATGGTAGCCATGGGTTAGTGGGAGAGGTTACAAAAATCAATCCTGAAATATTAGACCCTCTTATTTCTAAGGGATATATCCCAATTATTTCTAGCATTGGTTCAACCTTGGAGGGTATTTCCCACAATATCAATGCAGATTTTGTTGCTGGAGAAATTGCTGCTGCAATAAATGCAGAAAAACTTATTCTTCTTACTGATACTCAAGGGATTTTAAAAGAAAAAGATAACAAAAATAGTCTTGTTGAAAAAACTAATCTCAAAGAGGCAAGAGATTTTATTGATCAAAAAATTGTAACTGAAGGTATGATTCCAAAGACAGAATGCTGTATAAGAGCTTTAGCCCAAGGAGTCAAAGCAGCTCACATAATTGATGGAAGAATAGAACATTCATTACTTCTTGAGATTTTTACAAATTCTGGAATAGGTACAATGATAGTCGCCTAACCTATGAAAACTTATGAGCAAGTTTTAGAAACAGTAGAACTTGCTTTAGCTAAAGGTGAGTATCATTATTGCATTGAATTTCTTTTGCCCATAATCGAATCATTTCCTTTATCAAGTAAAGAGGGAGTAAATTTAAGAACAATCTTAATTACTGCTCTTTGTGGTATCAATAAAAAGGAGGAGGCTAAAAGGTTTTGTAAAGAACTTCTAAAATCTTACGATAATAAGACGAGAGAAAATGCAAAATATTTGATGGAAGTTATAGACTCTCCTGACATTAAAAAGCCAGAAAATTGGAACGTACAGTTCGAAAGCGACCCATCACTCAATAAAAAATCTCTTAACTCACTGCGCAAAAAAAGAGAAGTATTGAAGAAGAAAAAATTTATTAATTTAACTGAGACACCAACTGGTGAAACAAAACCCTTTCAGAAAGGCTTTTCATTGATCATTTTTTTAATACTATTATTATTAATTCCACTTTTAAGTGGCTGCGTTAAAATTGAGGATACCCTTGATCTTAGTGAACTTGATTCAATAACCAATAATTTAGTGATAGAGAGTAAATACATAAAGAAATTTCCTTGGCAATTAAAATTTGAAGAGAAAATGAAAGATATTTTTCCTGACGCAGAAATTGAACAAGACGAATCAACCTTTTCTTTGAAACATAAAAATCTTAATTTAGATGATACAAAGCAAGTTCTTAAAATCACCCAAAATATAGCTGGAGATTTAGCGGGAGAATCAACAAATATAGAAATTAATACTACTCAAAAAAACTTCATTTTTTTTAAAAAATACTTTTACAGGTTAGATTTGGATCTAAATTCTATTCAAGGTATTGATAATTTAGAACTCATTTTCAAAATTATTCACCCTAATAAAGCTATCCTTACTGATAAAAATAATTCAAATTTAGAAATCACAAAAAATCTAATAATTTGGAATTTAAATAAAGGGCAGATAAATAGTCTTGAATTTTCTTTCTGGAGCCTCAACAAACTTTTGATTGGGATATCTATTATTTTAATAATTATAATGTTGGCTTATTTATTAAGATTCTATAGGTTTAAATTAGGTTCAGATTTACCTCAACTTCCATCAAAGTAATTACAACTCTGCTGGATTAACATCTATTGTTAAAAAAACATTTTTAGGAATAAGTTTCCATAATATTGATCTATCAGGTAAAGGTATCTTTGTTCCTTCAGGACCATGTATTAATATCTGCCATCTAAATTTTTTACCAACTTTAGCAATTAAACTAGGAGCAGGACCAATTAATTTCCAGTTCTTTTTCTCACAAAAATTGAGTAGATATTTTGCTAATTTTATTGAAATTGACTCAGTTAATTCATAATTTTCACCTGATAATTTAAGAAGGCAAATCTTACAAAATGGAAATAAATTAGCATCTTTTCTCAATTTCGAGTTTTCACTTAAGAATCTTTCATAATCTCTTTTCTGAAGATACGAAATTACAGGGTGGTTAGGTTTATATGTTTGAAAAATTACTTTTCCTTTTTTTTGAGCCCTGCCTGCCCTACCAGCTAATTGCAAAAACAATTGTAATGATTTTTCTTCTGCTGAAATATCTGGGCGATGAAGCAGCCCATCTGCTGCAATAACGACTGAAAGAGTAATATTTGGGATATCAATCCCTTTTGCCAACATTTGAGTACCAACAAGAATATCAGCATCGCCTTTAGAAAACTTTGAAAGAATATCTCTATGACCATCTTTCCCTGAGGTTGTATCTCTATCAAAACGAAGTACTCTTAAATCAGGAAATTCTTCATTTAAAAACTCTATTACCCTTTGTGTACCTATTCCAAAAGGTTTAAAGGCAGTTGAATGACAATCTGGACAACGATTGATCAATCTCGATTTATGATCACACCAATGACAGCTTAACCATTTTTTTCCTTGTGAACCGAGATGCACTGATAAAGGAACGTCACAGTTAGGGCAATTTATTAAATATCCGCAATTTCTACAACTTAAAAACCCACTGTGCCCCCTCCTAGGGATCAAAATTATTGCCTGCTCTTTTTTTAAGCGTAGTTGAGGAAGCAATTGTAATAATTCATTGGAAAAAATTTTCATATTTCCTTTCTTGAACTCATCACGCATATCAATAATTCTTATTTCGGGAATCTCATTACTAGATATCCTTTGCATCATTCTTACCAATTTAAAATTCTTTTCAAAAATACACTTTTTCCAAGTCTTCATTGATGGGGTTGCACTCCCAAAAATTAACTTTGCAGAATTCCTTTTTACTATTTCAATAGCAATTTCTCTTGCGTCATAACAAGGCATAGGACTATCTTGTTTATAAGAAACATCATGTTCTTCATCCATGATTATTAATCCTAGATTTTTCATTGGAAGAAAAACTGCGGACCTTGTTCCTATTACTATTAAAGGTTCATTAGCATTATTAATTTTCTTCCAAACCACAGTTCTATGATTGGGAGAACAGTTACTATGATATTCGTAAACGACATTATTAAATCGCCGACTAAACCTATCAATAAGTTGAGGAATTAGTCCGATTTCTGGGGTTAGTATCAAACAACTTTTTTTCTTAAGAAATTGATCTTCAGCAATTCTCATATAAACTTCTGTTTTACCCGAACCTGTTTCGCCCCAAAGAAGTAAAACATCTCCTGGTTTCATTGTTTGAAATTCTTGAAATGCAATTTTTTGCTCATTTGTAAGATTAGGTTTTTCCGTTGCAATATAATCATTTAAATAAGAATTTAATTTAGTATTTATAATTTTTTTTCTTTTAGATTTAACAAGGTAATTTTTACTGACCATTGAATTAATTAGAGTGTAATTAAAACCAGACTTTATTAATTCACTTTGCCAATTACCTTTTTCAAGCAAAGTGTTAATTAAAAAAAATTCTTTTTTGGTTAATCCATTTTTCTTAATATCAAATTCTTTTTTTGTTTCAATCCATATTTGATCTTTAAAACCTTTAGAAAAATTCTTATATTTACCAATCCAGCCAGGAGGAAATGCAGTCTTAAACATTTTTAAATTACTAACCATGTAAAAAGAGGCTAGGGACTCTATCAATTCTCTCCAAGATTCATCAATTATTTTTTTCTGCAAAATACTTTCAACAAACAAATATCTTATGCTTTTTACTCCAGTAATATTTGTTTCATCATTATTGATTTTCGAAAAATTTTTTTTAGAGATCACCAACCCATTCAATAATCTCCCTCTTAGTCTCACACTTACAATATCTCCAACTTCTGCCCCAAGATTATTCCCATCTAAATAGTAAAAGCTTTCATTACTACCTATATCAAGCAAAATTTCCAATTTGTAGGAGATATTTAATAACTGATTACTTGCCGGCTTCAAAACTTTTTCTTAGTATTGGATTGTTGAACATTCCACAAAGTGTTTTTTGCACATTGTAAGTATCCTGCTCTTAAGGGAGACATGAAGCTTTGATCATTGACTGAAAATTCAAAAAATGATCTGCCTGTCTGAGAAATCCCAAGACTTTTTACTTTAGGTAATCTATAGCACTATTTAAATTTTTCAACAATTTAGAAAACTTTTCTTTTTCTCATTCAATAAAAAGTTTTTTAAGCATTTGGGGAACTTTACTACTAAATGTTCAAATTAGCCCTAAATAAAATTTTATCTAGTTAAATTCACCTTAGAAAGGAGTCAATTATGTGTCCAGTTGCAGCAGAATCAAAAAATTCCAATCCTAGTTCAAAAAAAAAGATCAATAAAAAAATTAATACAAACTTAGAAACAGTAGTTGAAGAAGATAGAATTAAAAATAGTCAAAATCTACAGACATCTTCAGAGTTAAACGAAAGCAGTATTGAAAAAAATAATGAATTTAGTGATTCTGAAGAAGAAGATAAAGGGCTTGGAAATATAAAGCTTGGCCCAAAAGGTATCTATACTGAAGATTCAATAAGAGTTTATCTCCAAGAAATTGGAAGAATTAGACTTTTAAGACCAGATGAAGAAATTGAACTTGCAAGAAAAATTGCTGACTTACTCCAGTTAGAAGAACTAGCAACTCAATATGAGTCAGAGAAAGGGCATTTTCCATCAGTTAGAGAATGGGCCGAGTTAATAGATATGCCTCTCCCCAAATTCCGAAGAAGACTTCTTTTAGGGAGAAGAGCAAAAGAAAAAATGGTTCAATCAAATTTAAGATTAGTTGTTTCCATTGCAAAAAAATATATGAATAGAGGTTTATCATTTCAAGATTTAATCCAAGAGGGAAGTTTGGGTCTAATTAGAGCCGCGGAAAAATTTGACCATGAAAAAGGTTATAAATTTTCTACATACGCAACTTGGTGGATTCGCCAAGCTATTACAAGAGCAATTGCGGATCAAAGTAGAACTATTAGATTGCCAGTTCACTTATACGAGACAATATCCAGAATTAAAAAAACCACAAAAGTTCTTAGCCAAGAATTTGGAAGGAAACCTAGTGAAGAAGAAATCGCTGAAAGTATGGAAATGACAATTGAGAAATTAAGATTTATAGCTAAAAGTGCGCAACTTCCTATTTCTTTAGAAACTCCAATAGGGAAAGAAGAAGACTCAAGACTCGGAGACTTTATTGAGGCTGATATAGAAAATCCAGAGCAAGATGTTTCCAAAACTTTATTAAGAGAAGATCTGGAAGGAGTATTAGCCACTCTAAGTCCAAGAGAAAGAGATGTTCTCAGATTGAGATATGGTATTGATGATGGAAGAATGAAAACTCTTGAAGAAATTGGCCAGATTTTTGATGTGACGAGAGAAAGAATTAGACAAATAGAGGCAAAAGCCTTGAGAAAACTTAGACATCCAAATCGAAATGGGGTTTTAAAAGAATATATAAAATAAAAAAAGTTAAGTATAGTTTTCAGCTTTATAAACTTGCAAAAGAATAGCTTAAAATATATTCGACTTTATTTTAATTCAAACTCAAAATAATATTTAATGACTAATTTTAAGCTGAAAATAGCTAGTAGAAGAAGCAAACTAGCAATGGTTCAAACTTTATGGGTTAAAGATCAACTAGAAAAAAATATGCCCAATTTAGAGGTATCTATAGAAGCTATGGCAACTCAAGGAGATAAAATTCTTGATGTAGCCTTAGCAAAAATAGGAGATAAAGGCTTATTTACAAAAGAACTTGAAGCACAAATGCTTGTTGGCCAAGCAGACATAGCAGTACATTCTCTAAAAGATTTACCTACGAATTTACCTAGCGGCCTTAAATTAGGGTGTATAACAAAAAGAGAAGACCCTGCTGATGCTTTAGTAGTAAACAAAAAAAATGATCGTTATAAATTAGAAACTTTACCCGCAGGTTCAATTGTTGGGACAAGCTCCCTAAGAAGACTTGCACAATTAAGAAATAAGTATCCACATCTTGAATTTAAAGATATCAGGGGAAATGTTATTACGAGAATAGAAAAATTAGATGCAGGTGAATTTGATTGCATAATACTTGCTGCTG
>MWOX01000125.1 GCA_002026005.1 Prochlorococcus sp. HOT208_60m_808M21 | reverse complement strand
TTTTGTAGTCGTTTTTAAAAATTCATCATAAACTTCCGATGAAGATTCATATTCAAATTGTTTGAAATAGCCTATCTTCTGTCCTAATTCAGCAAATATTTGCCAATCTGGTTTTGAATTTTTATTCGATTCTCTGAAAGATGGGCAAAGGGTTACTCTTCTTTCTGAATTTGTCATAACACCATCTTTTTCGCTCCATTGAGCTGCGGGCAATACTAGATGAGCATATTTAATTGATTCACTTTGTTCATAAGATTCGTTGAGGATAATTAAAGGACATTTTAAAAGTGCTTTTTTTACAAAGTTTAAATTAGGCATGCTAACCAAAGGGTTCGTAGCTGCAATCCACCAAATTTTCACAGATCCTTTTTTTATAGCTTCTATTTGTTCAAATGCAGATAGACCCTGTTTTGCAGATATTTTTCCCTCAGGGAACCCCCATATTTTTTCAATTTCATTCCTATCTATTTTATTTTTTACAAACCTATATCCTGGAAGGAGGTGCGATAGTCCTCCTGCTTCTCTCCCACCCATAGCGTTTGGTTGGCCAGTTAAGGAAAAAGGACCAGAACCTTCTTTGCCTATTTGGCCGGTCATTAAATGAAGATTTATTAGCCCATTTACTGCTGCTGTACCCTCTTGCCTTTGATTCAAACCCATCGACCAAAGACTTAGAACATTTTTGCTTTCTCCCCATAATTTTGCAATATCAATAATTGTTTTCTCGGATATATTGCAAATTTCACTTATTTTTTTTAAATCCCATTTTTGTATATGTTTTACAAAATCAAAATAACTTTCGGTCGACTTATCAATGAAATTTTTATCAGTTAATTGATTCTTATAAAGATAATTCGCAATCCCAATAAATAAAAATAGATCTGTTCCAGAAGAAATTTGTAAGTAAAAATCTGCTATGGATGAAGTTTCAGTTTCTCTTGGATCAATTACTATTACTTTTAAATTATCATTTACGTTTCTTTTACGTTTTTTAATTCGATCAAAAAGAACGGGATGACATTCTGCTGTATTTGTCCCTATTAATAAAATTAAAGAGCAATGATCAATATCTTCGTAACAACAAGGTGGGCCATCAGAGCCAAAACTTCTGTTATATCCAGCTACTGCTGAGCTCATACATAGTCTTGAATTAGCATCAAAATTATTTGTGCCTATTGCTCCCTTGAGAAGCTTTTGGGCTACGTAATAATCTTCAGTATGAAATTGACCTGAGCCATACATAGCTATTGAATCAGGTCCATAATTTTTTATAGAACTCAAAATATTCTCTTTCAGAATTTCATATGATTCGTCCCAGGAAATTTCTTTAAATTCTTCATTTAAATTTTCCCTATAAAGTGGTTCTTTTAATCTCCCGTCTTTTAAAGTCTCACATACCGTTGCTCCTTTTACGCACAATTTACCTTTAGTTGAAGGACTATCCCTATCTCCACTTACTAACCATTTATCATCAGAAACCGAACTTTTAGGCTTCATTTTTAAACCACAGCCAACACCGCAATATGGGCATTGACTTTGAGTAAAATTCATAAAAATTCTTTTATAAATATCTAAATAGTTATTGGTTAAACATAATTTTCAGCTTTTTCGCCTTCATAAGCATCCGCGAATGATCCTTGAGGTTCCTTTAAAAAGAAATAACAGAAGAATCCAACTATTAATCCTGCTATACCTAAAACTTGGAAGAAGGCACTATTTGAAGCAGCAATTATTTCTGGAGAAGGATCTTTACCTCCGCCCATCCATAAAGGCAAAAGGCTATAAATATTTAAATAAGTTACCGCACCAACATTTCCATAAGCCCCAACCAATCCAGCTATTTGTCCTGTTACTCTTTTTTTAACTAAGGGTACTAAAGCAAAAGTTGAACCTTCTCCAGATTGTACAAAAAATGAACAAAGCATCGTTAAAAATACAGCCATAAGAATTCCTGCTGATCCTGTAAAAGTTCCAGGTTTTATTAAAGACATCAATAGATATCCAAACCCTAATCCCATAGTTAGGAATCCCATTGTATTTTTTCTATTGCCTGTTCTGTCAGATATCAATCCTCCGGCAGGTCTAGCTATTAAATTCACAAATGCATAACATGATGCAAGAATTCCGGCTACAGCTTTAGGTAAATCAAATGTAAATTCAAAGAAACTAGGAAGCATTGAAACTACTGCCAATTCTGATCCAAAATTTACGATGTAAGTTAATTCCAAGATCGCTACTTGTTTGAATTCATATCTATCCTCTTTAGGGTAAATTTTAGTTCCATTTAATAATTCAATATTCGTTCTTATAATTCCCCAAGTTTGGAAAATAAACCAAGCTAAAACTGCGATTAAGGCTATTGGATAAGTAGATGAAGTAAGGAAACCTACTTTTTGAAGTCTCCAACATAGGACTGAAAGAATTGCTGCGAATGGGACATTCATTCCAATTAAACCCCAGAAATCTCTTATACTCGTTACTTCTAAACCAGCTGTTTTTGCAGGCCTTTGATAAGGTTTTCCTGGAGGTGTATCAGTCACACTAAAGAAATAAATAATTCCATAAACGAAAGAAATAATTCCTGTAAGAGCAATAGCTCCCCTCCAATTAAGTACAGCTCCAGTAGGCAACTCAAACCCTCCTGAAAAAGACAAGAATCCAGCTACGGCAACAAGAGAAAGAGCAGAAAAAGCAGATCCAAAATTTCCCCATCCTCCATATATTCCCTCAGCCAAACCAATTTCTTTCGGAGGGAACCACTCAGATACCATTCTTATTCCGATAACAAAACCTGCTCCTACTATTGATAAAAGCAATCTTGCAATAACAAGTTGATTGAAGTCTTGAGCACTAGCAAATAATAAACATGGCACAACAGAAAATATCAAAATTGTTGAGTAAGTTTTTCTTGGGCCAAATTTATCCAATAACATCCCAATCAAAACTCTTGCAGGGATAGTCAAAGCAACATTACATATTGCTACTGTTCTAATTTGAGCAACAGATAAACCTAAATCGGCTTTAACAGTAGTTGCAAGAGGTGCGAGGTTAAACCAAACAACAAAAGTAAGGAAAAAGGCAAACCAGGTGAGGTGAAGAGTTCTATATCTGCCATTTAAAGACCAAACGTCACTTAACATGAAAATTTTTCGAAATTAATTTTTAAGCAATTTATATTTCGATCAATGCATTAATTTGTATTATTTAATACGAAATCTAGTTTTTAAGAAATGCAACTTTTTTAAAACGCTAGAATTAATAGTCAGCACTAATAAAATCAAAATTGGGGAAAATTAGTAATCTGATTATTGGTATCATCAGATACATAAAATACCCGTGGAAAAATATTGCCTAAGTTATGGAAATAAAACTTAAAAAATTTAAAGCATTCATTTTGGCTGGTGGCAAGAGTTCAAGGATGGGATCTGATAAAGCACTAATTAAACATCATGAAGGAGGAAATTGGCTGACTCACAAAATAAAAATATTAAATAACCTTAATTTAGAGACTTTTGTCATAACAAATTATACTTCTCATTTAAAGGAAGTTGATAAAAGCAATAATGTTGAGTTTATTTCAGATGCCCAACCCTTTGATGGACCCTTAACTTGTATAGAACAAATTTTTTCATCTTTTAAAAAAACTACTAAAAATATCCTAATTATCCCAGTCGATATGCCTAATTTGAATACAAAATTAATTTATTCACTTTTTAAATCATGGGAAGAAAATCAAAATTTTGCGGTAATATCCCATGATGGAATTTTTGCACAACCATTATTTGGAATTTATCCCATCAATGAAGAAAATCATTTTAAATTAAAAAAAAAGTTATCCTCTGGTAAAAAAAATTTTCTCGGATGGGTTGATCAAATTCCCCATAAATATTTCTATGCAAACAATGGAGATTTAATTAATATAAATTCCAAGAGAGAATTCTTAAATATAAATAATGAGAATTAAGCAATTGGAGGATAACAGAAAAAGAAAGTTAAAAGTTTTAAGGTTATCTCTTAAACAAAATTGCAATTTTTCATGTATTTACTGTAAGCCAGAGAACTATAGTTTGGATGTTTTAAATATTGAACAATTTAAAAAGTTAATTTTAGTCAGTTGTCGATTAGGGGTAAATTCTTTAAGAATCACTGGAGGAGAACCTTTATTGAGTTCTCAATTAGATGAACTTCTTTATGAAATTAAATCGCAAAGATTAGAAGAATCAAATCCAGTAGCTAATTTACAGGATATTTCTCTAACCACAAATGGTTATTTGCTCTCTAAGAAAAAAGCTAATGAGCTTTTTAAAAATGGTTTAGACCGCATAACAGTAAGTTTAGATGCGATTGATCCTGATATTTTTTCAAACATGATTGGAGAGGAAAATAAAATTATTGGCAAAGAAAAATTATTTACTGTCCTTGAAGGAATAGATCATGCAATTAATGCTGGATTTAATCCAAAGGCGGGAAAATTAAAAATAAATGCAGTTATAAAAAAAGAGATTAATGATAATCAAATTTTTGAATTAGTTGATTTTGCAAAAAAAAGGTCTATAGAAATTCGTTTTATTGAATATATGGACGTAGGGATATCTAATAATTGGCAGCCATCAGATGTTTTTTTC
>MWOX01000124.1 GCA_002026005.1 Prochlorococcus sp. HOT208_60m_808M21 | reverse complement strand
ATTTTTATTAAAAAAATATTATACTCAGCAATTTTCAATTCTTGTTTATTAGCGCTTCTATTTATTGGGATACAAAATAGTTCAAACAAAAGTAAAGTAGACTTTTTAATTGACGAAACTATTGAACTCCCAATAAGTTTTGTAGTAGGTTCTAGTTTTATATTAGGTTCTATTCTAGGAAGCTTTATTGATTTGAATATGAATAAAAAATAGCTAAAGAGCTATAAGATTTTCAGCGCAAACTATTCTTGAAATGCCTTTAGCAATAAGAACAGGTGATGCGATTCTAAATACATCAGTATTTGGAACTTTAAGTACCTTTTGCTCTTTATTACAAGATCTTTTAGCAAGATTTAAATCAAAAAATATTTCTATGGTTTTTCTTCTCAAATCATCTTGAGGTAAAAATTGCCATTCAGGAAAATCTTTTAATGGTTTTATCACTAACTCAATTTTCTTATCCACGACCATATAAACAACTCTAGGGAAATTTACCTCTGATAAAGGAACTGATGATAATTCTTTTCTTGATGAATTATCTATCTCATAATCTATAGGAGCAATTTCAAAAAAAGAATCAATTGGTGCAAAATTTGTAGAGGTTATATTTTCATTAAAAACTTTTTTTTCATTAGAGTCATTTTTAAAATCTTCACTGTTAAAGTTCGCTTTTACTAAATCATTATTTTGATTTTTATTAGTTTCAAGTTTTTCTTTTAAGGATTTACTTTTGTTGATAAACTCCTTATATTTTAATTCTCCAAGATTTTTTTTTAGATTTCTTACGATTGTTGAGTTAGTGCAACTATATTTTTTTGACAAAGTATCAATATCCATCCCAGATTTAAAACTTATTACTATTTCTTCTTTTTGTTGTGTAGTAAGTCTTTTAGTCAAGATTAACAGTTCGGCTTTTCCCAATTTTATGCTATTTACTATCGAAAATAAGTAAAAGAACAAAATTTTTACTAAAAACATAAAAAGAATTTACTTAAATTGTTTAGGCTTATAGTGTCGGATATAATGAAAAGATGCTTCCTTAGCTCAGCTGGATAGAGCAACTGCCTTCTAAGCAGTGGGTCAATGGTTCGAATCCATTAGGAAGCGTTCTTAAAAATAAATAAATGTACTTCTTACAAAATTATTTTATTTGGATAAGAAAAATTATAATTAGAGTTTTGATGAAAGAGTATCCTAATAAGCTAATAGAGGCTAAAAATTTAGCGAAAGATGAGTCAGATAAATATATCAACTTTATTTCAAGTACAAACAACTTTTGGGTCTCAAAAAGTATGTACCTCAAATGGAAGTCTTATAACGAGATGGATGATATAAATTTAAATATTTACTCTCATAAGCATATTAATAATTTTATGAAGGAATATTTTGAAAGTGATCTTATCTATGAAATATTCAAAAAATCTATATTACCCGTTCAAAAAATTGATATATTCAGGATTTGTTTAATTTATAAATTTGGAGGTATTTGGTTAGACCTTAAATCTCAAATTAACATCAAAAAAGTTTTAGCACTTTATAAACAATCAAAATCCAATGGAATCTTGCTATTCGAGCCTAGAGAAATCGACGTTATCATTTCCAAAAATAATCAACAGCTAAAAACTTCAAAGAATGTAATACATAATGGGTTTTTCTATTTACCTAAGAAATCTGATTTTTTAAAAAAAATAATTATAAATATTACAAAAGATTATCTCTATTTTCAAGACGTAATATTTAGCCAACCCAAGCAAGGAGTTTTGAACCTAACAGGGCCCCATCAATTCACGAGAACTTATTATGAAATGGGAATTGAAAAAAGTCCATTATTAGTATCGCAAGAAGATATTGATTGGGTATATTACTCAAAATTTGGAGAATTTATTTCGCCTTTGAAAACAATTAAACATTATTCCTTCTTAAAGCAATTAAAAACAATAGACTCACAAAAAAGTCTCAATTTGGAAGAAGGATAATCAAATGCTATTTACTAACATTATTATCCAGTTATTTAAGCGAAACAATATATAACGATTATTAGTTTTATCAAAATATAATGGATTTTAATTAATAATTTTTATGCCTTTATATAAATATATAAAAAGATTTTTAAATGGATTTAACATTGAAAAATTTGGTTTTATTTGTTTTCTAACTGGTATTTTTTTTCTAGCTTCAGCTGTTGGTTTATCAATTTTACTATTATTAATTTCAGTTATAGTAAGTTTCCTAAAACCATATAAATTTTTTAAAGATAAATGGAACTATCCCTTACTTTTTAGCTCAATTTTGATGTTAATAAGTACTTCCATACATTATCAAAGATATGAAAAATATTTTGAGTTGGGAATAGACCCAAAATTATCACTAATAGGGCTTATCAATTGGATCCCCTTTTTTTTATGTTTCTGGGCATTTCAAAATTATTTAAATTCTCCCCAAAAAAGATTAATTACTTCAAAACTACTTATCAGCGGTTCTATTCCAGTAATATTCTCAGGAATTCTTCAACTTTTAAATATTAATGGTCCTTTCGAATTATTTTATGGATTAATAGTTTGGTTTCAAAAGCCAATAGCTGATATTGGATCATTAGCAGGTCTATTTAGTAACCAAAATTATGCTGGTTTATGGATGGCATTAGTTTGGCCTTTTTGCTTATGTGCACTTAATACTCCACAAAAAACTCCATTAAAAAAAATTACACTTTTAATTATATCTTTTTTATTTGTTTGCTTTATATTTCTGACCGATTCTAGAAATGCGATTCTAAGTTTAATTATTTCATCTCCTATTGTTTTAGGATCAGCCAATTTAATTTGGTATTTACCTACAATTTTTTTTGGCTTTACATTATTAGGTTTAACTGTGCTCCCATTTGTTCCAATTGAAATCAAATTATTTATGGAGTCAATAATTCCATCAAGATTTTATACTTTATTCCCTGAAATTGGTTTAAATCAAATTAGTTCATATCCAAGAATCAATAAATGGATTACATCTTTGAGCTTAATATCTAAAAATCCATTATTTGGATGGGGTGCAGCTTCATTTCCAATATTATATTCATTAAATGGAGAACGATTTCGTCATGCACATAATCTTCCAATAGAATTTGCATTAAGCTATGGGATTTTGCCATCATTAATTATTTTTGCCTTTTATGGCACAATTTTATATTTATCTTTCAAAAAGATTATACGATTATTTAAAAAAAACAGTTTAGAAAAAAGTTATTTTCTAAATACTAAAGCTTGGTTTGCAGCATCTTTAATTTTTCTTATTTCACATCTATTTGACATTCAATACTTTGATGTAAGAATAAGTACTTTATGTTGGGTCTTTCTTGCAGGGTTAAAATGTTTACTAAAAGAAGAGGAAAATATAATAATTAAAAAGAATCAATAAATTAAAGAATTAATTATCAATTTTTAGATGTGTTTAAAATTAAATAATCTTAAATCATAAAGAATGTATTATTATATTTTCTAAAAATTAATATCTGAAATATAAGTTACTCATTAAAACTATAATACTTTAATAAAGTAAAAACTTAAATTATGCAGAAGAAAAAAGCATTAATTACAGGAGTTACAGGTCAGGATGGTAGTTATCTCGTCGAGTTTCTTTTAGAAAAGAATTATGAAGTTCATGGAATCAAGAGAAGAAGCAGTAGCTTAAATACACAAAGAGTAGATCACCTATATCAGGACCCACATGAAAATAACCCTCAATTTTTTATGCATTATGGAGATCTTACTGATAGCACAAATTTAATTAGGCTAATTAAAGAAATTGAGCCAGATGAAATATATAATTTAGGAGCTCAAAGTCATGTTGCCGTTAGTTTTGAAACCCCTGAATATACAGCAAATTGTGATGCAATAGGAACATTGAGAATTTTAGAAGCCGTAAAAATATTAGGTTTAATAAAAAAAACCAAAATTTACCAAGCAAGTACCAGTGAACTATATGGTCTAGTTCAGGAAACACCTCAAAATGAAAAAACACCCTTTTATCCAAGAAGTCCATATGGAGTAGCAAAACTATATGGATATTGGATAACAGTCAATTATAGAGAGGCTTATAACATGTATGCCTGTAATGGTATTCTTTTTAATCATGAAAGTCCAAGGAGAGGCGAAACATTCATTACGAGAAAAATAACAAGAGGACTTTCAAGAATAGATGCTGGGCTTGAGAAATACTTGTTTCTCGGAAATCTCAACTCTAAAAGAGATTGGGGACATGCCAGAGATTATGTAGAAATGCAGTGGTTAATGCTTCAACAAGAAAAGCCTAAAGACTATGTTATTTCAACTGGCAGAGCAGAAAGTGTTAGAAAGTTTGCAGAAATTAGTGCAAAAAATTTAGGATGGGGTTCTGATGGTAATTCTGGAATCATTTGGGAGGGCGAGGGACTTGAAGAAGTTGGGAAAAGAGCAGATACAAAGGAAATAGTAATTAAAGTAGATCCAAGATATTTCAGACCAACTGAAGTTGATTTTTTATTAGGCGAATCTCATAAAGCAAAAAAAGAGTTAGGTTGGGAACCAAATACATCCCTCGAAGAACTAATAGAAGAAATGATTCAACATGATAAAGAAGAAGCTAAAAAAGAATCTCTTTTAAGAAATTCGGGATTTACAGTAAATAGTTCTCAAGAATAGAAATATGGATTTTCTTTATTTTTAATCTTAAATCCATAATTATGTAATTTATGAAGTTAAAATTTTCATGGTTAAGTTCTCGTAAAAGTTTAATTATTAGTACTTTTATTGATTCAGGATTGTTTGTTTTTTTGTTCTTTGAAATATTTAACAACTCAATATCAAATAAATATATATTGGTCACATTAACATCTTTAAATGCCTTCATTTGGACAACCTCAAGTTATATAATCGGTCGATATTCAAATTTACAAGGCAAAAAATTTAATATTTTTTTGCAGCAAATAATTAAAACTTCTTTAATTTTAATTTCTAACCTTTTTATTACTCAAATATTTTTTAAATTATTCTGGAGTTGGGATTATATGAATTTTGAATCTTTTTCAAGTTTCTTAAATAATTTATTTAATTTTTATAAGTTCATATTTTGCCTAAGTTGTTTTTCTCAATTATTTATCAATTTTTATTTATCAAAAAAATTTACTAATAAATCAAAATGGTTGTTTTTTGGAAGTACGGCTAGGCAAGAATATCTTAATGGGATCATAGGATCAAACACAAAATTTCATATTTTAAATTTTGATAAACACTTCATCGATGATAAATATTTAGATTTTAAAGGTTTAATAATTGATGATGAAGATCTTTTCAAAAATAAAAAGATAGCTTTTCTTTTTAAACTTAATAATAGAGGTCTTAAGCTTTTAAAGACGTCAAACTGGTGTGAAAGATACTTAAATAAATATCCTTCAGAATTAATAAAAATATCCGAAGTAATTGAAGGTAAGTTTTCTTATAGTGACATTAGTTTTAAGGCAAGAATAAAAAGAATAGTTGAATCCATCCTAAGCCTTGGGATTTTAATTCTTTCATTTCCAATAATGTTAATTTCCGCATTAATAATAAAATTTGAAGATGGGGGGCCTATCTTTTATAGTCAAATTAGGAATGGATTTCAAGGTAATCAATTCAAAATAATTAAATTAAGAACAATGATAATTAATGCAGAAAAAGATGGTGCACAGTGGGCTAATTCTGAAGATATTAGGATTACTAAGATAGGGTTAATTTTAAGAAAACTTAGAATTGATGAACTACCACAATTATTGTTAGTATTATCTGGAGAAATGAGCTTAATTGGTCCAAGACCTGAGAGACCTGCAATCGATATTATGTTAAGGGAACACTTACCAAATTATGATTTAAGATATGCAATCAAGCCTGGTATAAGTGGATGGGCACAAGTAAATTATCCATACGGTGCATCTATAGAAGATGCGAAACTTAAATTAAGTTATGATCTTTATTATATTAAAAATTTCTCTATACTCCTTGATTTTATGATTTTTTTTAAAACATTAAAGCTAGTTCTTAATGGAAAAGGTTCAAGCCCTAAAAAGAATAAATCTTGAATTATGTTAATTAATAAAAACGATAAAATATTTATAGCTGGTGCAAGGGGTATGGTAGGTAGCGCGATAAAAAGAAAACTTTTTTTAAAAGGATACAAAAATTTAGAATGCCCCACCAGAGACGAACTAGATTTAACAAAAACAGAGTTAGTTTTTGAATGGTTTATAGAGACTAAACCATCTGTGGTAATTCTTGCTGCAGCTAAGGTAGGAGGAATATACGCTAATAATAAATACCCTGTAGACTTCCTATTAGAAAACTTAAAAATCCAAAATAATATAATTGAGGCTGCTTGGAAGAATAATGCCAAAAGATTACTTTTTCTTGGAAGTAGTTGTATTTATCCAAAGAATGCAAAACAACCTATTAAAGAAGAAGAATTACTAAAAAGTGAACTTGAAAAAACAAATGAGTGGTATGCATTGGCAAAAATAAGTGGTATAAAAATATGTCAAGCCTTAAGAAAACAATATGGTTTTGATGCGATTTCTCTTATGCCTACAAATTTATATGGTGCGGGGGATAATTATCATGAAAAAAATAGTCATGTACTACCTGCCTTAATAAATAGATTTCATTCACACAAATTAGCTAATAAAAATTTATTATATTGTTGGGGTTCCGGCAAACCAAGAAGGGAGTTTTTACATGTAAACGATCTAGCAGAGGCTTCAATTTTTGCTCTTGAGAAATGGGATCCAAATAATGGAGATTCTCCTCGAGATGAATTTGGAGACCCTTTGACTTGGCTAAATGTTGGGACAGGCGAAGATATAGAAATAAAAGATCTAGCAGAAATGATTGCAGATATAACTTGTTATAAAGGTAAAATATCATGGGATTTAGAAAAACCTGATGGTACTTATCAAAAACTTTTAGACGTAAGTAGAATTAAATCACTAGGGTGGTCTGCAAAGATATCATTGCATGAAGGATTAAAAAAAACATATTCAAGCTTTAAAAAAGATTCTGCAGAAAATAACTTAAGAATTAAATAAAATTAAGTCCAATTTAATGAAGTAGGGTATGATTCATACGCATTATCTAATAAGACGTACTGGAAATCATTTGATTTGGAAGGTAAATATACATACTTATGGTATATGAAGGAAATACTCAAGACTAGTGTAGAAGCATTACAAATTACTGATTTAGCATTAGATAGATAATATACAAATAGTTCCTCAAAAGAAATATTTTTATTAGGATCTATTTTCGAAATATCAATGTTGTCATTTTTAAGAAGCAAAAACATAATATTATCTATGCAAGAATCACTAAAAATAATCACTTTTCTTATCGACTCAATTTCACAAACTTTTAATATTGATTTTGACCATATTTCATCTGTAAAATTTAATTCTTTAAATTTTTTTACTTTTAAAAAATCAGATCTTCTTATATGAACAAATAAATATTCTTTATCAATCTTTTCTTTTATATTTATCAGAGAGGAAAATCCATTATTAAAGTTTTTAACTATAGATTCTTTATGCTTTAATACTAAATCCCAATCTCTGAAACCCCAACCAGATAAAACTATATTTTTTTTTCTAGCTTCTTTGAAAAATTTAATTTTAGAAAAATCACTTTTTAAACTTTTTCCAAAAAGGAATTTTGGTAAATTTTTTTTTGATCCTAATTTGTAAGAAATTTTGTTTGGAGAAAGAAAATAATAAAGATGTATCAACCTAATAAAAATTTTTAAAAAATATCTTTTTCTCTTTGTTTTTTCTGAATAACTGGAAACAATTTCCCAATTAACTTGATTTTCATTAATCCTAAAAATAAAAGATCTATTTTTCCCAGTTATAAATAAATCGCTAATTTTATAAACATTAATATTATATTCGTAAGATATTGCACTCAAGTGAATAAGATTAAGTAATTGATTACCTAGTCTTCCACCACCAGAAGAAAAAATTAATGTCAATTATGAAAAGTAACTATTATTAAAATATACATTAATTTAATTCACTAGAATTTTTTATACATATTTCTTTTAATCTTTCTTAGATAAAAAACTAAAGAAAAAAATATTGATTTAAAGATATCTTTAGCATGAGAAAGAATATTTTTGTTTTTTACGCACGAAAACCCACATTTTTCTACAGTTGAAATATGTTTATTATTTTCTAATTTCAAAATCTTTTTTTCACAAATATTTCTCTCACAAAATAATTCAAAATCTATACCTATATTTTCAATATTTTGAGTATGAGTAGCAGAATCATCAAATCCATATACATAATTATTTATACCTCCAATTGTGAGTGATTTTTTATTATTTACTATGTGAGAGAAATTGAATTCATAGTCCCATGCATCTAAAAAATTTAATTGACATGATTTTATGATTTCTGCTGTTTCAATTAACCTTAATTCTTCTGGTAGTAAATTATATAGTTGCCAAATACTTAAATTTCTAATCTTATTTAAAAAATCTAAATGAATCCTCCATTTTTCTGCCCATGTTGCCCATCCCCAGCTTCGAAAAACTGAAATACTATAAATTGATTCTATTTCTTTATTTGTAAATTCATTAAATGATGAGATAGACATTATATCTTTTTTTAAAACATATTTTTCTAACAAATAAGAAAATAATTGCAAACATTTTTTTGAAACAATTACATCATCTTCAAGAATAACCCCATATTTATTTTCTTCAAAGAACCATGAAATTCCTTTAATTGGCGCATTTCTGCAACCATAATTTTTATCTAAATTTTTAAATTTAATATCTAATTCTGACTTACTTCTTCCGCAAAAATTAATGATTTTTTTTTGAATTTTTTTATCATAATCATTTTTTGGACCATCAATAGAAACATATATTTTTTTTATTCCTTGTTTCTCTAGTGTGGATATACATCTAGTTAATTTTTCAAGTCTATTATATCCTAATATTAATACAGGTAGATCTTTAATTTCTCCCATGTTATTTTCTTATTATTTTAAACAATCTAATATAACGAGCTAATTTATCTAGGCAAGCATAATGAGTAATATTCAAATTTCTATAATAACTCTTACTAAGAACGATCATTTAAAATTCATTAAAACACTTAATAGTATAAAATCTCAAAACAGAAATTTCAATATTGAATGGATTATAATAGATGGCTCTAATAAAAAAATTAATAAAAACAATAAAAAATTTGTTGAACTTAAATTTGATGAAGATAAGAAAATTTTTATAAATCATATAAATTCAAAGGATAAAAATATTGAAGGTATTTATCAATGTATGAATTATGGTAAAAATATATCGAGTGGTAATTTCATTATTTTCTTAAATAGCGGTGATGTTTTTTTTAATCGTAATGCATTAAAAGTTTACTTTGAAAAATCATTGAATATAAATATTGAGAACAGCGTAATTTTTGGACAAGCGAATATTATTGCAAACAAAAAAATTAATTGGTATTTCCCTGGAAATAATCTAAAAAATATAAATCATTGGCTAAATTTTTTAGAACCAAATCATCAAACAATGCTAGTGTCAAATAATCTTGCTAGAAGGTTTGATTTTTCAACTAAATATAATATTATTGGAGATGGTTATTGGAAAAGACAAATAATAAATGAAGCTAATTATGTAATTTTTATAAAAACACCTTTAGTTAAATTTTTCTTGGATGGTGTTTCATCTACTAAACCATCTAGCAAAGTATTTAAAGGTTTGATTATGAACAAAAATATTTCTTTATTTAGGAAAACTGTTTTTGTAATTAAATATTTCTTGCCCATTAGAATTTATTTTTTTTATTATTTAATCCAGAAATTCAAATCTAACTTAATTGACTTATTGTTATAAATTCATCTAAATCTTTTCGAATCTTCAGATAGTAAGTATCTCACGGTAGTTCTAATACTATCCTCTATAGAAATTTCTGGCTCCCAACCATATTTATTAGCTTTTTGTGTGTCCAAATGAACTAATGGAGAATCTCCTACCCAACCTCTTTCTCCACCTGTAAAATGATATTCTACTTTATTTAAATTCATTTCATCACAAACTATATCCGCAAGATTTCTTACGTTCATAGTTTGAAAATGGCCAAGATTAAAGACAGAAGAATTCTGATCATGCAATTCTGATATATTTATTACTCCTTTTACACCATCTCTAACATCTAAATAAGATTTTATTTGTTTGCCATTTCCAAGTATTTCCAATTTAGAAGGGTCGTTTAATAATTTTTTAACAAAATCATAAATAACTCCATGTGAGTAGCCATAACCTATCCATGAAACGAATCTGAAAATTGTAGATTGAAAATATTTATAATTTGAATAGGCCTGAATAAATGCCTCAGAAGACATTTTGCTTGCGCCATATAAGGATGTTTGATTAGATGTACATTCTTCTGGTGTTGGGAATATATTTGGCTCTCCATATACTGTCGCACTGCTTGCAAAAACAAACTTTTTAATATTATTTTTCAAGGAAAAATCACAAGCATTCTTAGTTACAAGCAAATTTTCTTTTAAATCAATATTATGATCATTTATTCCACCTCTAACATCAGCATTAGCAGCTAAATGATAAATACAAGATGCTTCAATAGTAGGCCAATCTTTATAATTCTGTTTTAAATCTATATTACAAAAATTTATTTTATCTAAGGGCAGATTATCAAGATTACCAGTAGATAAATTATCAAAAACATGAACTTTAAAGCCTCTTTCTAAAAGTGCCTTAACAATATTAGCTCCAATAAAACCAGCTCCGCCAGTAACGATTGCTTCAGAAGTCAAGATATAAAATTTGATTTTGTGTTATTTCCTTTAAAACTACTAATTAAACCCCATAAAAATCCAATTATCCATGAGAACTGACATAAAGTGCCATATATAGGAACAAATAAATTATTTCTTTTTCTATAAAAATAAACTTCACAACAAAAATTAAAAACAATCATTAATACTGGAAAATAAATTATAGATAAGATTGATAATTGAACTAAGGTTAAAAAAATTATTATTAAGGCAAGAAAAACGAAAAAATGCCTTTTAGAAATAAATAATTTATTTGAAACCAATATTGTATTAGTTCTACAAAATCCATATGTATTGAATAGCTTTAAAATATTTAAAAATGATGATCTGCAAACGTACTCAAGTTTAATTCTTGGCGAAATATAGGCTTTAAAACCTCTTCCTAAAAAATCATTAATGATTAGTGAGTCTTCTGAAAGTAGAGCTTCTTTTTCATTAAATTTTATTTTTTTCAAAGTATTAGTAACAAAACAACCTAAATAAATAGAAGAGGCATAACCGCAATAATTAAAATTTCGATGCTTTGGGAAAAAATATAAATAAGAACTATTCATTATTTCGGCACATATTTTTGACTCAAATTTTCTAGAAATACTTACTGCTGATGGAACTCCTCCAACGACAGAGATTTTTAAATTATCATCTCCCAGAATATTTAAAGCATTTTCTGCATAATCTTTTGAGAATCGCGATCTCGTATCAAATCTGAAAGAAAAATCTGCAGAAGATTTATCAAGTGCCACATTAAGAGCCTTAACTCGAGGCAAATTTCTATGTATATAAATTAACTTAATTCTTTCTTTGTTAATCATATTAATGATATTTTGCTCAATATTTGCTTCTCCCGAATTAACTAATATTATCTCTTTAGGCAAAATAGTTTGACTTAAAATAGACTTTAAACAATCAAAAAGATGTTTATGGTCATTGAAACATGTCCCAAAAAATGAATAACTCATAAATCATTAACATTTAAGAAGTTGCAACCTGCATTTTGCGCAGCAAATAAATCATAGTCTGAATCACCAATCATTAGAGAATCTTTTAGATTTATATTCCTTAAGAAGGCTTGTTCAAAAAACTGTCCTGGATTAGGTTTTCTACAAAAACAATCATACTTAAGAATCTCAATTTCGCCTTCATAACCTTTATGTGGATGATGTGGACAAAATGAAACTATATCTATTTTCAAACCCATTGATAAGCAAGATTTAACCACAGTACTATTTATTTCATCTAATTCTCTTAGACTGATTTTCCCCATTGCAATAACAGGTTGATTTGTTACTAAACAAACTAAATCAAAATCTAAAGATATTGGAATTATTTTTTCAATATTCTTAGAAAGGATTTCAATCTCATTCTTATTTATTACATATTGACCAATACTGCATTTTATTAAAGTGTTATCTCGATCTAAAAATAAAGCTTTTTGAATATTTGTATAATTCTTTCGATTAACTTTCGCTTTAGACAAATCTTCTGCAACTAAATTTAATCTCTTTGGGGTACCCATGTCTCTTATATACTCGGTTGTGTTATATGAATAAATATTTATCTTTAATTCAAAAAAGTTTTTAACTATAAAATGAAAAACTGACTTTGAATCTTTTTCTTTGGGAGCTTTTAATTTATCTAAAACTTCTTTATTAATGATAAAAATACCAGAATTACCTAGATAGGCATTTTTTTCAGAATGTGTATCATGACCTTTTAGAAAAATTTTTTCTACTAAAGTACCGTTGGGAACAGATACTAAATCCGAATCATCAGGATGATCACTTGTATGGGTAACTAAGGTCAATTTAGAGGATAGTCGTCTATGAAAAAGACATAATTTTTTAAAATTAATAGAAAAAATTATGTCGCCATTAATAAAAACAAAATCCTTACATAACTTATCTTTAATTACCCAAAGGGCTCCACATTCACCAAGAGGATTTTCTTCAACATATATGTCTATATCAACTTTGTATTTTTGATTTAATTCATCAATAAATTTTAAGAATTTTTTGCTTTTATAGCCAATCGTTATAATTACGTTTTTAAAGTTGTAATCCTCCAATTGTTCGATACACCTTTCAAGTGTACTTTTACCAGCTATTGGGAAAAGAGGCTTTGGAGTATCATTTGTAATTTCTTTAAGACGGGTACCGAAACCTCCACAAGCTAAAACAACATCATATTTCTTAGCAATCATATAATAAATTCTTTTAATCCTTCATTTGAGGGTTTAGCTTTAAAAATTCCCTTTAAACCATTTTTTGTTGATAAATTTAGAATTTTTTCCTCCTCTATTTTTGAAGAAATTAGAAAATAACCACCGTAACCAGCTCCTATCAATCTTATCCAATTGTTGGGAATAAGTTTATTAATAACTTCATATTGTTCCGTCAATGAGGGGCACATTACTGAAGACATAGATTTTTTTATTAACCATGAATCCTTCATTGATTTATGAAAAAATTCTTCTATCTTATATTCCCTTTCATCTTCAAAATCAATAAATCCTAATGCAATATCCCTTATTTCAATAATTTTTTCAGTTGATTCTTGATTACTTTTTATATTCTTCAAAACAGAATCTGAATTTCTTGTTTTATTACTAGGTATTAGATAAAAATTCTCTGATAATCTCTCTAAAGTTTGAGTTTTTTGAATTGAAAGACTATTCTTTTTTGTACATTTATTATTATCTGAAAAAGTGTATGAATTAAACCCTTTGTTTGCACAAAGATATTGATCTTGTTTACCAATAGGTTTTTCCAATTTGTATATTTCTAGGTAACACGCTAATTCAATTATTTCATCTTTGGTTAATTTCAAGTCAAAGGCTTTTGATAACGAAATTATTAATGATAAAAGAAAAGAAGCAGATCCACCTAAACCTGATCCTCCAGAAGCAAATCCAAAAGTTTTTAATTCTATGAATTTTGATGTCTTAAAGTATTTTAAAGCTTCCCTAACAATTGGATGGACAATCTCTTCAGGGTTCTTATATTCTTCTCTAGCAGAATATTCTAAAATGCCTTTTTTTGAGCTTGATGGTAAGACTTTTAAAACCGAATAAGAATATTTATCTAAAGAATATCCTAAACAAACACCAAATTTTTCTTTTTTAACAAACCAGTCCAAATCCGAACCGCCGCCTAACAAAGATACCCTGTATGGAGACTTGCCAATAAAAATCACGATATTAGATCCTCTAATGTCCTTTTCTGGTATTTAGGTAGTTCTAAATCATCAAAATTATTTGAATATTTCAAGATCAATCTTTGCTTTATGTAATGAAAAATAGATAATTGTATGTCCTCACAGATTTCCATATCATTAAACTTAATGTGAATTGGATAGTCTACTATGTCATTCAAGGCTCCTCCATTAAAACCTGTAATAGCAGCCTGTTTAATAAATCTTAATTTTGCCTTTCTAGCGCACTTTACTAAATTTAGAGAATTACCACTTCCTGATAAGTAAACTAATAGATCATCCTTATCTATTAGGTTATCAATTAAAATCGAGTAAGCTTCATCATAAGAGAGATCATTGGCTGCTGCCGTTAAATGGCAAACATTATCTGCTAGGCAAGAGATTTTCAGCTTTAGCCCTGCTAAGGAAAATGTTTTAATAAAATCACCTGAAATATGATGTGCGTTTGCCTGACTTCCCCCATTACCTAAGAGATAAATATTTGCTTTGCTACCAAAATAAGAATCAAAAACATTAAAGAAATTATCAATTTGATCTTGACTTACTAAATCTAGTGCCTTTGATAGTTGGTTAGCGTAATCTTTAAAAAAGAAATTATTATTAATCACAATTAATAAAACTCTTCATAATTTTAAACTAAAACCAAAACATTAAAAATAATTGTAGACAGTTTTTTGATTAAACTACTTTTGAAACTCAATTGGTTAGTAAAGTAAATAATAATAATCAAACTCTTTAGATTTATTCTTGATAAATTAATTTTATATTCATATATTTGAAGGATAGATATCAATTAATAAATTATATGGATTTTTTTTACGACAAGCACGACCAACAATATCAAGAATATAAAGAAGATAAAGAGAAGTCAAAAATTGCTAATTCCTGGTTAGATCAGCAAAGTTTGGATTATTGGAGACATTATAGAATGCTTAGGCTAGTAAGACCACTCATACAAAAGAATGAGAAATGGTTAACAATTGGAGACGGTAGATATGGATCAGAAGCAGCATGGTTAAAAAGAAATGGAGTAAATTGCCACTGTAGTGATATGCATACAAATTTAATTGAAGATGCACATCAGAAAGGTTTAATTGATTCTTTTAGCAGCCAAAATGCTGAGAATCTTGATTTCAAGTCAAATAGTTTTGATTACGTTCTAATTAAAGAATCTTTACATCATCTACCAAGACCTTGGTTGGCTATTTATGAATCCTTCAGGGTTTGCAAAAAAGGAGTTGTTATTATTGAACCCAATGATCCTTACCCTTATGGCAATATTTTAAGAATTTGTTTTGTAAAGTTAAAAAATTTGATAAAAAGATTTCTAAGAAAAAAAGTTTATAAAGATGAGTATGGTTTTGAAGAAGTTGGAAATTTTATCTACACAATAAATTTAAGGGAACTTGAAAAACTTTTGTTAGGCATGCATAAAACGAATATCGCATTTAACAATTTAAATGATCATCATTTTAAAAATATAGAGTACATCTCTATTAATGCGAAAACTCTTAAGGAAAGATTTATATGCTTTAAATTAAAAACAATTATTTTTTTAAAGGATATTTTATGTAATTTATCTTTTTTAAACTACTCAATAGGCGAAGTGATACTTTTTAAAGATAAACCAAATCATGAAATTATTGAGAAACTTAAAAAAAGTAATTGGAAATATAAAAAGTTGCCAATTAATCCATATTTGTGAGACTATAAAAAATTTTTATTAAACTCATAAATTGGAATAAACTCAAAATTTGACTAAAATTTTGTATGTAATATTTTTAAATCGACAAATTATTATTTTTGGTAAATTAGTTCAAAAAGTGTATATAAAAAAATATACATTTCAGATAATCACAAAGTTTTAATTCCCAAGAAAATTCATCAAAAAAATGTTAAAAAAAATGAACAAAAATCATAAGCTATTAAAATCTATATTTTTATTATTTAAAGCTCTTGATCCAAAAAGAAGATATCAATTTGTAGGCGTAATTTTTATAAATATTTTTAATGGTCTTTTTGAATTCGTATCACTCGGATCAGCGTTGTTATTTTTAGAATCATTAACCAATACAAGTAAAATTTCATCCTCTTTTTCCTTCTTAATAACTACGTTTAATATTAATAATGAAAACGAATTAATTCGTATATCAACAATTTTATTTTTAGGAATTACTTTTTTAACTACCGTAATAAGAATAGTTAATTTATGGTTAAATACAAAATTTAGAATTTCTTTTCTAAACTATATATCTAATAAAATTTATAAGAAAGTAATTAATCAGGACTATTCATTCTTTTTGAATAAAAATAGTAGTGAATTATTAACAGATTTAACTTCAAACATTGAAAAAACAAACTTTTTCTTTGAAAATTTACTTACTCTTACTACAGCAATAATATTATCTTTTAGCATTATTTTATCATTACTAAAACTTAACTTTTATATAACAATCATTTCTGTCGTATTTTTTTCTAGTCTTTACGCAATTTTAGGGATATCTATAAACAAAAGAGTTGAGAAATATAGCAAGGATGAGCTAAAAGCAAATTATAGTTTAACGAGGACTATACAAGACAGTCTAAATGCTATTAAAGAAATTATTGTTTCAAATAGCCATGAATTTTACTCTAGTAAGTTCAAAATAAATAATTACAATCTAAGACAATTTCAAGGTATGACTGGATTTGTAACAACATTTCCTAGGTATCTTTTTGAAGGAATAGGTCTTCTATTTATAGGTATTTCTGGGATAATCATTTACTCTAACATTAACAATTCAGGAAATGTAATTGCATTATTGGGAGCATTCGCTCTTGGGGCTCAAAAACTTTTACCAACAATGCAAAGTTCTTATAAATCTTGGTCTTTACTATATTTTTACAACAAACCTTTAGACAGGATCCTGTATCTAATTAGTTTGAAAAGCAATGAAAAAAATTCTATCAGAGGTAAGCTTTCATTTAAAAATGATATAAAAATAAGGAATTTAAATTTCTCTTATTCTGAAAATCATGAGAACGTTTCAAAAGACATTAATTTAATAATCAAAAAAGGAGAAAACATAGGGATATTTGGGAAAACTGGTAGCGGCAAAACAACATTAATTAATATCTTCATGGGTATTCTTACCCCAAGCAAGGGAAATATCTTAATAGATGATATAGAGATTTTTAATCAAAAAAACATTTATATAAAAAGGAAATGGAAGAACAATATTGCACTTGTCCCACAAGATGTCTTTCTATATGATTCATCAATAATAGAAAATATTGCTTTTTGCGTTCCCAAAAACAAAATAGATGTTAAAAAAGCAATAAAGGCCGCAGAGATCGCACAAGCAGATGAATTTATTCGCAAGACTATTTATGGATATGAAACGATTGTTGGTGATAAAGGAATTAAATTAAGTGGAGGGCAAAAACAAAGATTGGGTTTATCCAGGGCAATTTATAGTGATTCTGAAATACTGATCCTTGATGAATCAACGAGTGCTTTAGATTTTAATACAGAAAAATCAGTAATGAAATCTATTTTTAATACAAAAACTAATAAAAACCTTACTACTATAATGATTGCCCATCGATTATCTACTTTAAGATATTGCGATAAAATAGTTGAACTAGATGAAGGCGAAATTAAAAAGGTTTATGACAATAAAGAATTTCTCAAGAAATTTCAAAATATTTTTTAAATTTTCTTTAAAACTTCTTTTTTAAAGATTTTATTACTAATAAAACCTTATTTACCAATCTTGGAATAAGTCGATTCTTTTTATTAAGATATTTTCTTATTTGTTCAAGACAATAAATGTCTTCTTCAATTTTTTTTGGAAATTTACTAACTTTCACATGATTTAACTTCGAGTCAATATAATCCTTATCAAAGGTGGAATGTACTCCGCTACCATCGTGACCAATATTTCTAGTCATTGAAATTTTTGGAGTCAAGCATAAACCACTATTACGAAAAATAAATCCATACCAAAAAATATCCCAAGTATTATTTAATTTTCCAGATGCATTATCTTCAACTTGTGACCAGAATATGCTCTTTCTTACGTTGATATCAAATTCTTTGATCATTTTTTTAGTGAAGTTTGCTTTTAAATAATAAGGATCACAAGACAAAGGATCCTCAATAAAAATGTTCCATCTATCTTTCCATGTTGCCCAGCCCCAACATTGCATAGATCGCATAAAAAAACATTCGAATTCTCCATCAAATTTGACCGGATAATTAAAACCATTAATATGCCAAACCTCTTTAGAATTTTTATAAATTTGAAGGGCATTATTCATATAAGATAAGAAATATTTAGAAACACAAACATCATCCTCAATGCTTATTACATATTCATTTTCACTTAAAACCTTTGTAATGCCGCTCTTCTGACTAATTGCGCCACCCAAATTAACTGCAGATCTAAAAACAGTCAAAGATTTAAACTTACTTTCAAATGATCTAATTAGTTTTTCAACATTATCGATTAGTTGAATTTCTGAGTTTTTTCTTGGACCATCAATAAATGCATAGAAATCAGTTTGATAAATTTCTTCATTATTACAAAGGGAATTTAGAGTTTGTAAAGTATGATAGGGTCTATTAAAGGCAAAAAAAGCTATTGGACTTGTCATTTGAGAATCAATATACAAAATATTCTACAAAACAACTATTTAAAAATATTATTTTGGAAGGGGGAAGTTATTTATCTTTATTTATAAATTAAATTTTATTTAAAAAATGTCTTTTCAAAAGGAAAATAACTATAAAAATAGTTCAAATAATTCTTTGGAACATATTTATGAAGGGAACAAATTACTTGCAATTATACTAAGAACTTCTTTTAAAAAAGAAGGAATAGATTTTTTTACTCCGCCTGATTTCTCTCAACAACTAGGATATATGAATAGGCCTAAGGGCTACAAAATACAGCCACATATTCATCAAAAAATTGAAAGGAAAATACAATTTACACAAGAAGTTCTCTTTATTAAAAAAGGATTAGTAAGAGTTGATTTTTATAAAAATGATAAAACTTATTTAAATAGTAAATTACTAAATGATGGTGATGTAATACTTTTATCTTCAGGAGGTCATGGTTTTGAAATGTTAGAAAATTCTGAAATCATCGAAGTAAAACAAGGGCCATTTGCTGGTAATATTGATAAAACGAGATTTGAATTCGTTTCTGAAAACGAGCTTGACATTAACTAGTGAATAACAAAATTTTTAGCTCAGGTGACTATTATAATTTATTTTATGAAAATAAGGATTACGAATTAGAAGCTAAATACGTCCATAAAAAAATTCAAGAATATAAATCAAACTCTACTTCAATTTTAGAACTTGGATGCGGTACTGGTAAACATGCTATTAATTTAGCAAAATTTGGATATAAGATCTTGGGAATAGAAAAAAGCGAATCTATGCTCAAGAAGACAACAAAAACAGAACATCTTCAATTTCGACAAGGAGATATAAGAGAAATTAAATTAAAAGATAAATATGATTGCGTCATCTCTCTCTTTCACGTTATGAGTTATCAAATTACTAATGAAAGTTTAATTTCAGTATTTAGAACTGCATTTAATAATTTAAAGAAAGATGGGCTTTTTATTTTTGATTTCTGGTTCGGTCCTGCAGTAATTGATCAAAAACCAATGGTAAGAACAAAAACCATCTCAACTAAAAATAAAACAATTTGCAGGATAGCTGAACCAGAGTTGTTTTTAGATAGAAATCAAGTCAATGTAAATTATACTTATCACGATTTTGATCATTCCACAAAAAGCTTCAAAATAATCAATGAATCGCATCAAATGAGATATTTTTCAATTCCAGAATTAGAGCTTGTTGCAAACGAAACAGGTTTCCAAGTTTTAAATTATGAAGAATTTCTTACTGGATTGCAACCTTCATTTGATACGTGGGGTGTATCTATTGTTTTGAGAAAAAATGGATAAATTTATACCTGTTAATGAGCCTTTAATTGGGAAAAGAGAAAAAGAGTTAATTAATGAATGTCTTGATACTGGATGGATTTCTTCGGAGGGGCCTTTTGTAGAAAAATTTGAACACTCCTTAAGTAAAAATGTTAATAGGAAATATGGAATTGCTTGTTCCAGTGGGACTGCTGCTCTTGATTTAGCAATAGCATCTCTTGCAATTGGTCCAGAAGATGAAGTAATAATGCCAGCTTTTACAATAATTTCTTGTGCATCAGCAGTAATCAAAAGTGGAGCGAAACCAGTTTTAATTGATGCGAATGAGAGGACTTGGAATATGAATATTGATCATGTAGAGGCTGCCATAACATCTAAAACAGTGGCAATTATGGCAGTCCATATCTATGGCCTGCCAGTAGATATGGACCCTCTGATTGAAATAGCAAATAAATACGGACTTTACATAATTGAAGATGCAGCAGAACTAATTGGAGCGAAATATAAAGACAAACCTTGCGGATCGTTTGGGCATGTTAGTACTTTTAGCTTTTATCCAAACAAACAAATAACAACTGGCGAAGGTGGAATGGTTTTAACTGATGATTTAGAAATTAGTAAAAGATGTAAATCATTAAGGAACTTGTGTTTTCAAGAAGATAATCGTTTTGTTCATAACGAATTAGGCTGGAACTATAGAATGACAAACCTCCAAGCAGCATTAGGTATTGCACAGCTAGAGAAACTTGATTCCACAGTAAAAAAGAAAATGAAAATAGGCGAACTTTATAATAAGTATCTAGCTGAAGTTAATCAAATTGAATTACCATTAATAGAAACTGAATTCGCTAAAAATATTTATTGGGTTTTTGGGATTTTAATAAATCCAAAAATCGATACCGCAAAAAATATCATATCAAAATTAAAAAAATTAAAAATTGGTACAAGACCCTTCTTTTACCCTATGCATAAACAACCAGTTTTAAAAAAAATGAATATCTTCAAAAAAAATTATTTCCCCGTTTCTGAAAGGCTTTATGAGCAAGGCTTATACTTACCAAGTGGTCTTACACTTAAGGAAGAGGAAATTAAAATTGTATCTCAAAAGCTTAAAATGATTATATGAATTTAATTAACGATAGACCCGTAAATATTGGCGTAATTTTCGATCAAGAAGTTGAATCAGGTGGTGGTTTTCAACAAGGTTTGAATGCAGCAACTCTGGCCTCTAAAATTGACTCTAAATTAGCTAAAGTTTATTTCTTTCATACTAAAAGAAAATCAAAAAGAGTTTTATTAAAGCACGATATTCATTCAAAATTAATACAACTTTGTTTATTAAAGAAAATTTATTTATTTATTAAAACGACAGCTAAATATAGAGTTTTTTATAAAATATTAAGACCTTTTTTAGATTTTAATTTTTTTGAAGATTTTTTAAAAACAAAAGATATTAATTTGGTTTATTTTATATCTCCTTCAAGATTAGCTCTTGACCTTGTCGAATTAAATTTCATTTACACAGTTTGGGATTTATGTCATCTTGATAATCCAGAGTTTCCTGAAAGTAAAATTAAAGGTGAGTTTGAGAATAGAGAATTAAGACTAAATTTTTCTTCCAAAAGGGCAGTATCAATTATTGTTGATTCTGAATACAGTAAATCAAATTTATCAAAAAAATATAATATTGAAACTAATAAAATAGAAGTGATTCCTTTCGAATCTCTAAAAGATATATCAGAGAATAAATTCTCAAGTAAAAGCCTTATTGATATTAATCAAAAATACAAAATAGAAAATCAATATATTTTTTACCCTGCTCAGTTTTGGCCACACAAAAATCATATTTATATTCTGAAAGGTATTTTTATCTTAGAGAAAAAATATAATCTATTAGTAAATGTAATTTTTTCAGGAGGAGATAAAGGGAATAAAAAAAATATCATCGAATATGCAAATAATTTAGGCATTAGAAATAGAATTATATTTACTGGTTTCATCCCAAACCATGAATTGGTTTCGATCTACAAAATGTCTCTTGCGCTTGTAATGCCCACCTTCTTTGGTCCTACAAATATTCCTCCTCTTGAAGCTTTTAAACTAGGAACTCCTGTTATATATCCTGACCGAGATGGTTTAAGAGAGCAAGTGAAGGATGCGGGATTATTAATTGATTTAAAGAATCCAGAAACTTTATCAAAGTGTCTTTTAGAACTAATTAGAAAAAAAAATTTTAGAGATAGTATTATCGAGAAGGGTTATATTATTTCTAAAAAAATTGAAAAAATTGATAGAGTTGATACTCTAAATGCAATCTTAAAAAAATTTATTATCAAGTTTAATACTTTTAGGAAAACCATTAAGGAAATTTGATTTTATTAACTTTAAATATATCTATGAAAATTCTATATTCTGATTAAATATGCCAAAAGTTATACCAGTTATTCTATGCGGGGGGAAAGGTACTAGACTTTGGCCGCTATCGAGGCAAAGCTATCCAAAACAATTTTTATCTCTTAGCGGAGATGATGATAAATCTTTATTGCAAAAAACTTATGAAAGGATATCAAATATCAAAGGGATACAGGAACCAATTATCATTTGTAATGAAGAACATAGATTCTTAGTTGCAGAGCAAATGAGAACTATAGACGTAAATCCTAAGGCAATAATACTTGAGCCCGAAGGGAGGAATACAGCACCTGCTATCGCTCTAGGAACTTTTAAAGCAATTGAAGAAGATGAAAACTCAATAATATTAGTTTTATCTGCTGATCATATAATTAAAGATGTTAACCTTTTTCAAAAGGTTTTAATAGAGGGGTTTAAAAGCGCACAAGAAAATAATTTAGTAACTTTTGGTGTAATTCCAAATAGACCTGAGATTGGATACGGTTATATAGAAAGTGAATCCAACTTAGATAAAGAAAAAATAAAAGGTTCAAAAATAATAAAATTTATTGAGAAACCTAATGAGGAGCTAGCTTGTAAACTCATTGAAAGTAAAAAATACACATGGAATAGTGGAATGTTTGTTTTTAAAACTAAAGTAATAATTAATGAACTACAAAAATATGCTCCATTAATACTTAAGCAGTGCAATAAAGCAATGAATTCAAGTAAAAAAGATCTAGACTTTATAAGAATAGATAAAACCTCTTTTCTTAAAACTCCAGACCTCCCAATTGATATTGCTGTTATGGAAAAAACAGAAAAAGGAGTAGTGATTCCTTTAGATGCGGGTTGGAGTGACATTGGAAGCTGGAAATCTCTTTGGGAAAGTCAAGAAAAAGATTTCTATGGCAACGTAATTAAAGGTAAAGTCATAAACGATGAATCAACTAATTGTTATCTTAAAAGCGAAAGTAGGCTTCTTGTTACTCTTGGGTTGAAAGATTTAATAGTGGTCGAGACCCAAGATGCCATCCTAGTTGCTAGTAAGGAACATTCAAATAACTTAAAAGCATTAGTTGATAGACTTAAAGATAAAGGCCATAAAGAAGGTATCTTACATAAAAAAATATATAGGCCATGGGGTTCATATACATCTTTAATAGAAAGTGAAAATTGGCTCGTAAAAAAAATTGAAGTTAATCCTGGGGCCCAACTGTCTCTGCAAATGCACAATCATAGAGCAGAGCATTGGGTCATAGTCAGTGGTAAAGCAGCCATTCAAGTCAATGAAAAACATTTAAGTCTTACTGATAACCAAAGTACCTTCATACCACTAAAGGCAAAGCATAGATTAAAAAATCCTAGTACAAAAGTCCTGACACTAATTGAAATTCAAAGTGGAGACTTAATTAGCGAGGATGACATTATAAGATTTAATGATGACTACGGTAGAATAAGTTAAGGCTAAGAAATGCAATGCAAGCAAGAATATTAGTTACAGGAGCTGCTGGTTTTATAGGATTTCATGTTTGCAAAGAATTAATTAAAGAAGGCTTTTGGGTTATTGGTTTAGATAACTTAAATAATTATTATGATGTCAATTTAAAAAAAGCAAGGCTTAGAGAGTTAAGTAAGCTTTTAAAGATAAAGAGAAATGGAAGTTTTATTTTTATAAAAACAAATTTAGAAGATAAGAGATCTTTAAATCAAATTTTTAAAAAAAACAAACCACAAAAAGTAATAAATTTAGCTGCTCAAGCTGGAGTAAGATATTCAATAACAAATCCAAATGCATATGTCAGCTCTAACTTAGTTGGATTCGCAAACCTCTTGGAATTATGCAAGGACTATCCAGTTGAACACCTAATGTATGCGAGCAGCAGTTCAGTATATGGTGGGAATACAAAAACTCCTTTCTCCGAAAAAGATTTTGTTGATTCACCAGTAAGCTTTTATGCTGCAACAAAAAAGGCAAACGAATTAATGGCTCATTCATATAGTCATTTATATAAAATACCTTGTACTGGCATGAGATTTTTCACTGTTTACGGTCCTTGGGGCAGACCAGATATGGCTCCTATGATTTTCACAAAATCAATACTTGCTGATGTACCAATTAATATTTTTAATAATGGAGAAATGTCAAGAGACTTTACATATATAGATGATGTTACTAATGCAGTTGTTAATCTTCTTTCTAAGCCCCCTAATTCACCTTCTAATAAGCAAAAAACATATTCATCTCTAGAAAGTTCAGTCCCACATAGAATTTTAAATATCGGAAATAATAAACCAACAAAATTATTAGATTTTATAAATTTATTAGAAATGGAGCTTTTAAAAAAAGCAAAAAGGAATTTAAAAGAAATGCAACCTGGAGATGTGAAAGAAACTTACGCTGATATAAATTTAATTAGAGAACTAATAGATTTTGAACCGAAAATATCATTAAAACAAGGAATTAAGAAATTTGTAAATTGGTATAAAAATTTTTATAAGATTTAATTACGTAATTGAACTGATAATTAGCCTAAACCTCCTGGATTATTAATTTGCCAATTATAACCATCCCTACACATATCATAGATATTTCTTTTAGGAATCCAATTTATTAATTCTTTAGCTAATGAATTATCAGCAATAATCTCATCGATATCTCCAGGTCTCCTATCAACAAATCTATATGGAATGTTTACATCATTAACTGTCTTGAAAATCTCGACAAGTTCCATAACAGAAGTCCCTATTCCTGTACCTAGATTTAAATTAATAAATTTAGAATCATTTTTGATTAAAAACTCCAACATCTTTAAATGACCTTCCGCTAAGTCCATGACATGTATATAATCTCTTATCCCGGTTCCATCTTTAGTTGGCCAATCATTTCCATAAATATTTAAGTGATCTATTTTTTTAACTGCAACTTGAGTTATTATTGGAAAAATATTATTAGGAATTCCTTTAGGATCTTCTCCAATTAATCCTGAAGAATGAGCACCTATTGGATTAAAATATCTTAGGTTTGCCACGTTTAATTTATTTTCTTTTCTCTTGAAAACATCACTTAACAAAATTTCTATTGCTGCTTTTGTATTACCGTATGGATTTATTGGGTTAATTACTGATTTCTCATCCAAAGTACTTTTTTTTGATAAGCCATAAATTGTGGCACTACTACTAAAAACAATATTTCGGCATTCAAATTCAACCATAGCAGAAATTAAATTGAAGGCTGAAAGCCAGTTGTATTCCCAATATTTAAGAGGATTCTCAACTGATTCCCCCACAGCCTTCAATCCAGCAAAATGCATTACCCCTTTAATTGGTTTTTTTTCTAATAAAGCGTTCTTGAATATGTTTTGAATACATTCTTTATCTCTCAAGTCGCCCTTTATTATTTTTAGTTTACTTTGGATGTTTATACCTTTTCTTTCAAAAATTTCTATAACTCTTTTATATATTCTTGCTGAGCTATTAACGTAAGAATCCAAAGCAATAATTTCATATCCTCTTCCCAATAAACACACACAGGTGTGAGAGCCAATAAATCCTGCCGCACCTGTCACCAGCAATCTAAACATTGCAAAAGAATAAATTATTAAAACTTTAACTTAAATATAAAAACAAACTAAAGCTTAAATAATAAAATAAATTAAATATTAATTTTTTCTTTTAAAAATATTTTAATGTCAAAACGCAAAGGGATAATTTTAGCAGGAGGCACAGGATCAAGGCTAAGTCCTATAACTTTAGGAGTTTCAAAGCAACTTTTACCCGTATATGACAAGCCAATGATATATTACCCTTTATCCACCTTAATGCTTGCAGGAATAACAGAAATTCTTATTATCACCAATAAAAAAGATAAACCAAACTTTGAGAGGCTTCTCAAAGATGGGCAACAAATTGGTATTAATATTAAATATGCTATTCAAGATAAGCCCGAGGGAATTCCTCAAGCATTTACCATTGGAGAATCTTTTATAGATGATTCACCTGTTACTTTAATTCTTGGAGACAATTTATTCCATGGTCAAGACCTTATATCGAAACTACAAAAGTGTAATTCTCTTAATATTGGAGCTAATTTATTTGCTTATCCCGTAAGAGATCCTGAGAATTATGGAGTGGCAGAATTTAATAACAAGGGGAAACTAATAAATATTATAGAAAAGCCAAAAAATCCAAAGACGCAATATGCAATAACAGGAATTTATTTTTATGATAATAGCGTCATTGAAAGGACAAAAATGTTGAAGAAATCTGTTAGAGGAGAATATGAAATTACCGACCTTAATCTTAGTTATTTAAAGGATAATAAACTTAATGTAGAACTAATGGGCAGAGGTATGGCTTGGTTAGATACTGGAAACTTCGAATCACTTCATGAGGCTTCAGGCTACATTAGAACATTAGAACATAGACAAGGATTAAAAGTTGGTTGTCCTGAAGAAATTGCTTGGAGAATGGGCTGGATTGACAATAAACAACTTTCTTCATTGGCAATTACCACCTCCAAGAGTGGTTACGGGGAATATTTAATAAATTTAATCTCAAAGACTAAAGCTCAAACGCAATGAAAAACAAAAAAAATATAACTTATAATAATAAAAAATTAAAAGTACTGGTTACTGGCGGAGCAGGTTTTATAGGAAGTTGCCTTGTAAGGAAATTATTAAAAGAAACAGAAGTAAAAGTCTTTAACTTGGATAAATTATCTTATTCTAGTGATCATACTTCTATTGATTCTCTGATAAAAGATCTTAATCTTAAAAAAAGTAATAGATATGAATTATTAAAAATTGATTTAGTAAGTTATTGTAAAACAAATGAAATTATTGAATACACTGATCCAGACTTAATTTTTCATTTAGCGGCAGAAAGCCATGTAGATAGATCTATCGATAACCCTAAAAACTTTGTTGAAAATAATATTCTTGGCACATTAAATTTATTGGAAAGCGTAAAAAAACACTTTCAAAAATTAAGTACCTTAAGAAAGGATTCATTTAGATTAATTAACATAAGCACAGATGAGGTATTTGGATCATTAGGTTCTAATGGTTTTTTTAACGAAGAATCACAATACAATCCTAAAAGTCCCTATTCTGCATCAAAAGCTAGTTGTGACCATTTAGTAAATGCATGGTTTCATACCTTCGGAGTTCCCATTATTACAACTAATTGCAGTAATAACTTCGGACCATGGCAATTTCCAGAAAAGTTAATACCTTTGACAATCTTAAAAGCTATTAATAATGAGCCAATTCCAATTTATGGAAATGGCAAAAATATTCGTGATTGGTTATTTGTAGAAGATCATATTAATGCGCTGCTTAAGTTAAGTCTAAAAGGTGAGATAGGTGAAAAATATTGTATTGGAGGATTTAAAGAGAAAACAAATTTGGAAATTGTTGAAAGTATTTGCTCTATTCTTGACAAATTAAAGCCTAGAGATACCTCTTATAAAAATCTTATAAAGTTTGTAGCTGATAGGCCTGGTCATGATTTCAGATATGCCGTTGATTCAAAGAAGATTTCAAAAGATATTTCATGGGAAATAGAAACAGAATTCTTAGATTCTTTAAATAGGACTGTTGATTGGTATGTTAAAAATCAAAAATGGTGCGATCAGACTTTGCAAAAGGCGAATTATTATGGTGAAAGAATAGGTCTTAGTTAATAGATATAGTTAAAAAAATAATGATTTTCATGAAAAAAATTTATTGGAGAATTAAAAATAATTCAAGTTAAATGTCTTTGTTTTTATTATTTACCGAGTTTCAAACTAAAGAAAGTATATATTCTCATACTCTTAATATTTATTTTTTTTAAATAATTGCATTTATAAATTCTTGACTCCTCAAAACATTAAGTTGTTCAGGTAATGGATTTGTACCTGAATGAGCTTGCATCAAATAACTTAAAGATTCATCCAAAGACAATTTGTGCTTCTTTATCAGCCATGAAATACAAACTAGAGGTGATCTCTCCATAGCTGCAACACAGTGAATAAAAACTGGTCCTCTTCTTTTAAGATCCTCTAAAACTGCTAATGAGGATATTAATTCTTCAGTAGAAATAATTCTTCCAGTTTTATGATCAGGCAAAACGAATCTTCTAAATTCGAATATCTTCAACATGTCATTATTGGACGGAACTTCTTTTGTGCTACACAAACTAAATATCCCTTTTATACCAAGATCATAAAGTATGCCTAAATGTTTTTGATTAATTGGCGCTGGTCCTATTGCCAGCTCATTAATAAGTACCCAATTAACCCTGAAATATTTATTATTAATCAACTATCTAACCAAGATAAAAATTTATTTAATTTCTCATTAATAGTTTGTACTAATTTTGAGTTAATTGAGAAAACCTTACTCTTATATGATTCCTCATTATTACTTTGTAAATTATCTTTTTCATCATTTTTTAAATCTATTAAGTCTTGATTATTTTCTTCAACATAGCTTGCATAGTTAGCATAAACGCTCTCTGAATAATATCCTCCATAGCCATAGTTTCCATATCCGTATCCTCCATAGCCATAGTTTCCATAGCCATAGTTTCCATATCCGTATCCTCCAATACTTTTAAAAGATTTAACCTCTCTATTTGTATTTACTAAACATCCAAGTAATTGTGCATTTGACTCATAAATTCTTGATACGGCTTCTTTAGGCAATTTCTTATTTACAGTATTTAAGGTAATAATAAGGATTACTCCATCAACATAATTAGAAATCAAAGCTGAATCAGCTAAACCTAGAATAGGAGGAGTATCAAAAATTATAATATCGTAATTTTTACTACTTTTTATTGAATTGACAATTTCTTCCATTCTTTTTGAATTTAAGATCTTAGTAGGATCGGGAGGCTTTATGCCTGCTGGAATTAAGTCAAGATTTTTATTATTTGGTAATTTCAAAACAAGATCTTCCCAAATTAAATTTTTATCAGTTAATAGATTAGATAATCCCCTCAAATTATTCATCCCAAGTCGAGTATGAAGTTGAGGCTTTCTTAAATCAGAATCTATCAGGAGAACTCTTTGACCAGAATCTGCAAAAGTTTTAGACAAAATTATATTTAACAAAGATTTACCCTCAGAGGCAATAGAACTTGTCATTACAAGTGTTTTTATTTTCTCATCGGTAGATAAAAATTTTATAGATGTGATTAAATTCCTAAAGGCTTCCTGATAAAAAAATCTTTGATATCTTTCTTCTTTAAGATTGGGATCTTTTTTATCAATTTTTGTATCTAAAGATTCCAAGATTGACTTCTTTTCTTGTCTTAGTCCTTCAAATAATTTGACATAAGGTATAACTCCTAAAATTGGTAATCGCAGGCTATTTTTAACTTCCTCTGAAGATTTATAAACATAATCAAACTTATCTCTTAATAATGCAGCTATTGCTCCCACAAAAAACCCAAATAATAAACTTGCAAATAAATTTTTGGGGATAGAGGGTTTAATTGGATAAGGATTCATTCTTGGTGCAGAAATCAATGTCCATGGGATAGCATTCTGTGCCATTTCCAATTGAAATCTCTCTCTGGTTTTTACCAAGGCAGAGAGATTATCCTGAGCTATCAATAATCTCTGTTGAAGAGTTTCATATTTTTCAATTAATGCTGGTTTTTTATTGAATTCTTCACTGAGAACTGCTTTTTGTTCCCTAGCGTCTTTAGTTCTTGAATTATTTAGGTCAATCGCAGAATCTACTGCATCTAACTGATATTGTCTTGTAATAGGTTCTATTACTCTTAATCTAGTTTCCAAACCCTTTATTATTTTTGAATCAGGAGTATAAATACCTTTCGAGGCTGCTAATCTTTCTTCAAGATTAATTTGCTCTTTTAGAATACTTTGATTAGAATCGCTTATTGATAAACCTCCTTGAACTTGATTACCATCTAGCAAAATATCACCTACTGCAGATTGAAATCCTCTAGCACTTAATCTACCTTTTTTAATTTCTTCTTTAATTTTGATTAGTCTATTTTTTTGTGATTGCAGTTTTAAAATTGTTGTGGAAATTGTGGCCTGCCCTCTTTTAAGTGTTACCCCCTCTGCAGATGGTTCTAAAAGATTATTCTTTTCTCTAAATGCAGACAACTCTCCATGCAAAGATGCTCTTTTTTCTTCGAGTTGAGGTGCTTGCCTATTTAGGAATGCTAGACCATCAGTCAGTTTTCTTTGTTTTTGTTGCAAAGCTGCATTTAAATAAAGATCACTTAAATCATTTAAAAGAGCTTCATCTTTTTTATAGTTTTTGGTGTATAGAAATACATTTAAAATCCCTTTTGCTTCCTGTCTTCTAGTCCCAATTGTAAAAATAGCTATGTTGTTAATTAATTCATTCAAATCTTTATCATATTTTTGGGCTAGAGGTTCAAGAAGCAATGGGCTCTTCAAATACTCTATTAGTGTTGGGATATCGTTTTCCGTTGTATTTCTTGCTAATTCATCTAAAACTGCCCCTCCTTGTTCAGAAAATCTACTTTGTTTCTTTTCTCTGAATGGATCTGTAATTAAGAAAACAAAGCTTCCCTCAAATTTTGGGTTAAATTTTCTTTGATATAAACTAAAAAACAAAGAACCCAGAAAAAACATTCCTGTAAATAAACAAACAATCTTTTTTCTTGCTCTTAAAACAAAAAAGGTATTCTCTAAAAAATTTATATCGCTAGCTTTTTCTTCATTAATTGAAGGTATAAATTTTGCATCTGAATTATTATTATCCTTTTGTTTAGTCATTAACCATCAAATTTTCCCTATTTTACACAACTAAACGGCATAAATTAAATTTTTTAAGCAGCTATTTATTTTTAAAATACATTTGAACTTAAAAAACATTTCATGATAAAATTAAAAAAATTTAAAAATTAATAAGTGAATAAAAGGGGAATTCTTTTAGGATTAATATTTTTTTTATTTCCATTTCAAAAAGCCTCGGCAGAATTTTTATTTGCTTCAGCAAATATAATAGATAAAGTTCAATTAACTGAAAAAAAAGAAATACCTGAAATCCAAGGAGAGAACTACTTACTTGGTCCAGGTGATGTTTTAAAGCTACAAGTTTATAGTTCCCCCGAATTTTCTGGGGATTTTGTCATATTAAATGATGGAACATTATCTAGCCTTATCTTTAGTGATATAAATTTAGATGGCCTAACAATTAAAGAAGGTGCAGAACTAATAGAAAAACAATTAAAATCTGAACTTATTGATCCAACAATAGAATTAACTTTAATAAAATCTAGAGATCTAAAAATATTAGTTATTGGTGAGGTTGAAAGACCAGGTTTTTACTCTTTCATTGGAAATAATGTAGAACTTAATAAAATTAATAATCCAACTTTAATTGACGCAATACAAAAAGCAAATGGATTAACTGATCAAGCTAATATGCAAAACATAACCTTAATTAGAAAGCTTTCAAAACAAAATGATGGGTTCAAGCAAGCTGAACTCAACTTAATTGCTTTACTAAAAGATGGATCACAAAAAAATAATCCAATTTTATTTGATGGAGACACAATTAAGGTCAAAAAAATTAATAATAACTATGGAGACCAACCTAATTTTTCGAAATCAAATTTATATACTAGTGAGATAACAGTTAATGTTATTGGAGAAGTAAATAGTCCAGGTAGAATAAAATTAGATAGAAATTCTCTTTTAAATGAGGCGATATTAGCTGCAGGAGGTCCAGTATCAAATAGAGCAAATAAAAATAATATAAAACTTTTTAGGATTGAAAAAAACGGCTCCCTAGAAAAAAGAAACTATAAATTTAGCTTTAAAAACAGTAAAAAGGCTTCGAATAATCCAACACTTCAAGATGGTGATACTGTTTTAGTAGGAAGATCTCAACTAGCCATAGCAAGCGATGGGATAAAAACTGTAGCTGATCCCATAACAACAATAGTCACCCCATGGAGAATAATTAATCTTATAAGCGATTAGAAGTTAAAAAGTCTTTAACAAAAATTATGATCTATATTTCTTTATTATTTTATATTTTTTCATTACTTTATTTAACTTCATCAAGTAGCAAATTAACTTCAATAATAATAGGTTTACCCTCAGTTACTGCATTCTCCATCTATTTAATACAGGCAATATACCATAGAGAATTTGTTAGTTTTTACCCATTAACATTGTTTATTATATTTAATTTTATATTTATGGTTTTATTCAAAAAATGGATAAGTCCTTTATTGGAAAATAATATAATGAATTCCGATGGCTTAAGTTTCAGCAATATTGAAAAAATATCATACGTACTAATTTTCCTTTCTTTTACAGCAATAGTTATTAATTTCGACTATATCAATTTATTGAATTATTTCGTTGGGAAAGGGGAAGATACCCAATCAGGAATAGGTAATTATCTAATGCAAACACTTATATTTCCTAAGATAGCAGTTTCCTCGGGCGTTGCACTTTTATATCTAAGTATTAAAAATAAGAAAACAATAAAATGGTATATCTTATCTTTTTTGCAGATTCTACCTGTTTTAATTATTTCGATATTAGGATATCGAAGATCAGAAATATATCATTTATTTTCTCCATTTATTATCTTTTCTGTTTTTTCATTTGCCCCATATTTATTTAGAAATGTTTTAAAGACAAAAATACAAGTATTTGCTTTATTATTAAGTATGATTTTTATAAGTGGATTTTCTATTGAATATACAGCTGCAATTAGGCAATCCATAAAAAATTGCGGACAATATGGTGAATGTAATTTAAATTTAACTAATATCAATAATCTATATTACGGTACTACTTCCGTTGACTATCGTAGACCTGGTGAGAGCATTAATATTGATAGGGTTATGAATAAGTTATACGAAGGAAGAATAAACCACGATTATGGTTTTTCCACTTTAAACATGATGCTTTTTAGGTTTGCCCCAAGTTTTATAATAGGAGAAAATTTAAGAGAAAAAGTACGTGAATCCAGAAAAATAAGGCATTGGGGTTTAATTCCATATACTACACATTCAGGAATGAGCTGTTCCATTCTTTCATTCGGATATCTTGCTCCAATAAAGTGGGTCTTTACCACACTATTTTTTATACCTTTTTTAAATTCTTTAAAGAAAAATATCTACTACTTAATAATTGCATTACCCCCAATGAGTTCAGTAATTGGTCATATGTTTACTCATAATCTTGACTTAGTGGCTCCGGATTTAATTACTATTTTTCTTACTTTTAAAATAATTGGTTTCTTAACGGGGCAAATGCAAAGATTAAAACTTTAATCTAATAAGAACAAAATGTATCTAAAAAAAATAATAAGAATTAAAGAAAGTAAATTCATAGATTTCCTTTTATTTCTTTGGTTTATTTCTGATAAAAAATTAAAATTTAATTTGTTTTATGTTTTAATATCTTCTTTAATAGCTGCAATACTAGAATTTACAACTCTTTTAACAGCTAAAAAGTTTCTTGAAGTAATAACTATAATTACTAATTCGACTAAAAACAACGTTTTTTTAGATCCAGGTTTAAGTGATTCTAATAATCTTTTTAAAATAACAATTATTTTTTTATTCTTAATTATTTTTAGCGGTACGTTTAGATTAATTAGTCTGCGAATTTCAGTTTTTATAACTGCAAAATATGGAAATTTATTATTTAAACTTAGTTATAGAAATATTTTAAATAATTCCTTTTATATTAATTCTGGATTACCTGTAGGAAGCATGATTGCAGGTATTACAAAGGAATTAGATGATTCTGTGCAATATGTAGTAAGACCAATTATCAACATAATAACTTGTTCCATAATTTCTATTTTTATTTTTTGTGGAATTATAACTTCAGCTAATAAATATGTATTTTTACTAATAACTATTATTATTTCTTTGTATTTTATTTATTCTTTAAAACTCAGAAAAAGGTTAGCAAATAATTCACTTTCAAGATCTTCCTATGTCAAAAAATTAGGTATTTTTTTAAATGATACGCTAAATAGCTTGGATGAATTATTATTGATTATTAGTAAAAATAAAATAATTAAAAAAGCTTACAAGTTAGATTATGAGATAAGAAATCTTTCTGCTCAAAGTGGCTATATACAAGAATCACCCAGGTATATTATTGAGACTATATTATTCGCCAGTATAACCTTATTAACCATAATTTCATTTATATTTTTAGAAAACAAAGCAAGTATTATTGCTAGCTTGGGAGCTATGTTGCTAGGGCTTCAAAAACTTTTACCTGTAATTCAGAATATTTTCGGTTCATATGCAGCAATCAAATCTAATGCAGATTCGTTTATAACAATTAAAAAATTTGTAGAGACGAAATCAAGTTTATTTCTAGAAAAGAGCCTACCAATATCTCCTATTCCAAATTGGGATTTAAAATTACAAGAGATGTATTACACATATACAAAAAATGAGTTTGCATCACAGAGTGAACCAATTTCAAATGATAATTATATATTTGAGAATTTTTCATTAGAGATTAAAAAAGGAGATAAAATGATCATAAAAGGTGCTTCCGGGAAAGGTAAATCAACCCTTTTAAGAATAATATCAACATTAAAAAAACCTACTTCTGGCAAAGTAATTTTTAATGGTAAAAATGTCTGGGATGATATCAAATCCCTTCAAATGCTAAGGTCACAAATAAGTTATTTGCCACAAAAAGCAAATGTTTTTTCTGGCTCAATTATTTATAATGTCACTTTAGAAGAAGATAAAAAGAAAATTAATTATGAAAAAGCTTTTAAATGTCTTAGCGATGTATTCTTATTGGATTATGTAGAGGCACTCAATAATAAAGAAAATACTTTAATAAAGTCTTCATCACCTCCTACATTAAGTGGAGGACAATCACAAAGGTTAGCATTAGCTAGAGCACTTTATAGGGACACGGAAATACTAATTATTGATGAGGCGACTAGTTCTTTAGATAAAAATAATGAAAAATCTATAATCTCTAAAATTACCTCAATTAAACAGTTAACAATAATTTGTTCATCTCACTCTAATATAGATCATTATTTTTCTAAAGTAATCGATCTTAATTGAAGTTAAAAAAATTTTTTAGTAAAATTAATTAAAAGTTTTAATTATGATTCTTAATAAATTAATTTCCGGGAATGTTCCAAACAAGAGAAAAACTAGATTTCATAATGAAAGAGGAAATATAATTAGTTTGGTAAGATTTCCAAATTTATTTAGATCAATTAAGTCAAAATTACAAAAATCAATTACTTCAAATCCTCCTTTTTATCCCTGGTTACCATACTCTGCGACAAGATTCATAAGGGATTATTTTAAAACTTTTAAGAATAAAAATATTTTAGAATTTGGTTCAGGATGCTCAACTATTTTTTTTCATAAAAATAATGCAAATATTTATTCAAAGGAAGATAACTATAATTGGTTTAAATTTATAGAAAGAATTTTAAATAATAAAAATAATACTAATTTACACTTAGAATTTGCAGAAGATAAATCTGATTACCTTTCCATCAACAAAAACTGGCCGGATAAATTTGATTTAATCCTAATTGACGGTTCTTGGAGAGATGATTGTCTAAGAAAAGTATTCGAAAGAATAAGTAAAAATTGCCTTATTATTCTTGATAATAGTGATAAATTTGCACTTAACGACTACTATAAATATAGGTCAATAGATTCTACTGGGGATGTTTATAAGGCAAGAAATGAATTATTAGAATTTGCATCATCAAAAAACTTTCCTGTAAAAATTTTCACGGACTTTGCTCCATGCAATTTAAGTGTTCATGAATGTTTAATAGTTGTCTGCGAGTAATTAAATAATGAAAATTCTTCTTATCTCATCTAATTCAAGCTCTAAAGGTGGGGGTGAGTACTTCATTATTTTCCTAGCAAGAGCTTTTAATAAATACTACAGAAAAAATATATCTGCTATTTATTCAAATAGGGAATATATGAATGATTTAGTAAAGAGAACAAAAAAATATTGTTCAAAAACATTAAGAATTAACTATAAACAATTATCTCAGAGGAAACTTAGATTTTTATCAGCTTTTTTAGATCTTAAACAAGTATTAATAACATTAAATGCAATTAGAAAATTAAGACCAAATATAATAATAATAAATCAGCAATATGATGAAGACGGTATTGATATTTTATTAAGTGCAATTTTATATAAATTAATTTGGTTTACTAATTCAGTAAAAATTGCTTGCATCATGCATATGCCAAGAGTTGAAAACAAGATTTATAAAAAACCTTTTGGAATTATTAGGTATCTTATCTTATTTACTATTTACAGTTTTTTAAAACCAAATTTTTTACTAACCTCTAATGAATGTTTGAATGAATTCAGAAAGTTTTATTTCTTTAATAAAAAGAATTCATTTCTTATTAAAAGCCCACTTCCAAACATTAAAAAAGAAATTAGCAAGAAATACTCTTTTGAAAAAATTTCAAGATCTAATTTAAAAAATAAATCAAAGCAAAAATTAAAAAAATGGATTGACAATAATAGACAAATAGTTTTATTAGGATGCCAAATGGTTCCACAGAAGAATCCTATTTTTGCTCTTTCAAGTTGGCTAAATTTACGAGAATCATATGGTAGTGATGCATGTTTACTTATAATTGGTGAGGGGCCATTGAAAAATAAAATAGCAAAACAAATTTCTAATTTACCCAATAAAGAATCACAGGATATTTTACAAATAAATTGGGTTCCTGATTTAAGTAGATATATTTTATTGTCAGACCTAATAATTATGCCTAGTTCTTTCGAAGGTATGAACCTTACACTTCTTGAATGTATATGTTACTCAAAAAATATACTCGTAAATAAATTTGAAGGAACTAATACAATGGTAAAATTTACTAAATTATGTACTCAAATTGATTTACTAGATGAGGCATTATGGGCTAAGTTTATGAATAATAAGCTTTCTAAAAAGTCACAAAAAATAAAAAGAAATCTTTTAAATAAAAAATTCATTTCCTATTTTTCAGATTATGAATGCATTAATTCAATCAAAAAAGCCTTTAAAGTCTAATAAGAATATATGTATTCAACTTGCAAATTTAGTTCCATATAATATTGCTAGAATTCAAGGATTAATAGATATTGGGTTTAATTGTAAGTGTCTTCTTTCTTATGAAAGTGATTCATTTAAACCGTTGAGATCTAAAAATCATAATTTAAATACTCATATAATAAATGATAAAAATATTATCTACAAAACATTAAAAACGATTTTTTATATTTGTAATAATAATTTTGATATAGTATTTGTTTCAGGTTATTTAAATATTTCATCACTTGCATCAATTTTTGGGGCTTTTATTAGCGGGAGTAAAATAATTCTTTTTTCTGAGAGTCAGGAAAATGATAAATTAAACAGAAAATCAATTGTTGAATTTTATAAAAAATTAATCTTGAATATATTTGATGCAGCTGTTGTAGGGGGTAAAAGTCATAAGGATTATTTAAGTAAATTGGGTATGAATAAGTATGTTATTTTTAAAGGTTATGATTGTGTTGATAATGAATATTTCCTTTCAAAGTCTAAAGCAATTGAACTAAGCAAAGAAAGAATTTTTTACTTATGTACTGTATGCAGATTTGTGAAAAAGAAAAATCTTTTCAACTTAGTTATATCATACAAAAAGTTCCAAGATAAATTTCCAAAGTATAAAAATGCAAAACTAAAAATTGCGGGTTCAGGTCCATTAAGAGAAATTCTTAATTTAAAAATCAAGAACGAAAACATTTCTTCTGTTGAACTTGTAGGTCCAATTTCATATATTGATTTGCCAAAATTTTATTCTGAATCGAAAGGAATGCTATTACTAAGCACTTCAGAACAATGGGGTCTGGTAACCAATGAAGCATTAAATTGTGGAATACCTGTGCTTATTTCGGAAAAATGCGGTTCTAAAGAATTAATTAAAGAAGATATTAATGGATACATTGTAAATCCAAACGATATTGATTCTATATCATTGAAAATTAAAAATCTTTTCGAGCTTTCAAACAAAGAAGATACAAAATCAAAATGTAGAGAATCAATTTCAAAGCTTAATACTTTAAATTTCTCAAATTCATGCCTTAAAGCAAGTATGAAGTCACAGAAAAAAATATTTAAATTATTAGGATTTTTTTTTATAACCATATTATTATTTTTAAAGAACTTTAAAATTACTGAATCACAAAAGTTTGAAGCATAATTTTAACCAAAAAATTAAATATATAATAATTGGTCACTCAGGTTACATTGGGAGAACATTATTAGAACAAACAGCCACTGATGGAGATTACATATTGGGTATATCAAGAAGAAAAATTTATAGAGAAAATAGTAATATATTGGATAATTTAATAGAGATTGAAGCTGATATTTTTAACGATGATATCAAATTAGATTTTAAATTAAATTCTAGACCAGTAGTTTATCTATTGGCGCATAATTCACTCATAAATTTCTTTTATAAAAGAAAAAGTTTACAATATACATTTGAGAAAAGTTCTTCATTGTATGAAAACCTTATAAATAATATTAAATACTTAAATCCTAAGAAGTTAATTTTTGTATCTACAAGTGGGTCCTTATATCCAAATTCCATTTTTACAAATCCTTCAACTGAAAAAGACTTAATAAATCCAATTTCAGACTATGGATTAAGTAAATTTATTATTGAAAATTATTTAACTAATTTTTCGGAAAGCTATAATATTAATTTAATTATTTGTAGAGTTAGTACTGTCTACGGCCCCTCCAATTCAAAAGAATTTGGTCTAATAAATTACTTAATAAAATGCTCTGAAGAAAATCTAACTCCAATACTTTATGGTAAAGAAACTTTTCGAGATTATATACATATAAGTGACTTAGTAAATATCCTAATTAAAATTGCTAATTATCAATTAATGCATAAAACATACAATATTTCTTATGGTAAAAGTTACTCTTGTCTTGGAATATATCAAAAAGTAAAAAAATTTCTTAAAGTCTTTAATATGAAATTGAAAGATTTTGAAGATAAGGGCAAAAGATTAGGGGAGCATGAAAAAATTTTTATTTCTTCTAATAGATTAAAAAATGAAATAGGGTGGTATCCTAAAATTAATATAAATAGTGGAATTAAAGAGCTTATAAAATTTAAAAAATGATTTCTATTGGCATTATATCTTCTTCTAAAAAACAGTTAATATTCTTTTTAGAAAAATATTTATTAGATTTTAGAAATTTTAAATATAAAAATAAAATTGAATTATGTCTTCTTTCTAATGAAGAAGAGCTTAAAAAATCTGAGATAAATTCATATTCCCTATCTAAAATAAAATTTAAGATCTCTTATTCTTTAAAAAAAAATACATTTCAAGACAAATATAAATCATTAGTTGATATAGCTTCTGAAAAATATGTGCTTATAATTTCAGATCAAGATAAAATAAATTTTAAAAATTTTGAAAGATTAATTACTGATCTTTCTTTAGAAAAGAAATATTTCATGTCAATTTTATTTAAAAACAACAATTTATATGAAAAAGAAATCGGTAAGATTAACAAATTTTCTTACTTAAATATGGAACAAATACCTTATTTTTATAAAAGATCTAACTTTATTTATTTTGGAAATATAATATTTAATAGGAACTTTCTTAAATACATTCTTTTAAGTTCACATAATATAAAAACAAATTTCCCACATGCATCTGCATTCTTAAACTCTTCTATTAATAATCTTTCAGTTTTTTATCATAAACCAATAATATCATCAGTTATTTATAGTGAAAATTTTAAATCAATTAATGTATTGAATAATAGTCTCGACTTAATGAGAGTTTTTTCTAAAACAATTAATAATTTATCAATAAATAAATTAAGCATAAAATTATTTGCCATAACACTTGATTCATTTAAAATACTTATGTATTCAATTCTTATAAATAAAAAAGAAATATTCAATAAGAAAAAATATAACAAGATCTACTCAATCCAATCTTTTATAAATAATATTATTGTCTACTTAGACACATTTTTTATTTTTATATTAACCCTGAAAAGTAATTTTTATAGTATCAAGAAAAAGAAAAATTCAAAAAAAAGTATTATTGCAATTATGGGTTCAAGAAGATATTATTCAGTTTTCAATTCATGTAAAAATAAGATCAAAAATTTAATTTTTATTACCGATGTAATTTTTAATAGACAAGAATCAAAGATTCTTTCATTGATAATAAGAAGTAAAACTATTTTAGCAAAAATAAATAGAAGAACATTAAAGGATTTTGGAAGGGGAGAAAAGATAATTAGATTCAATAATCAATTTTTAAGAAATTTATTAATTTATAATATCCATCAAAACAAAAATCATAAAACAAGGATTTTATCTTATGTTGAAAATTCACAAAAATTCTCTAATTTAGTTAGTAGCAAAAAATCAATCTATAAAAATGAAAAATTTAATTTTATTTATTCATGTAATAGCATGGCTGCTCCTCTTTTCCTGGAACAAAGAAGCAAAACTAATTATTTAATCTTAGAGCAAACAATAGTTCCTTATTTTTACCAAAAGAAAGTTATTGAAGAAGAATTAAAAAATTTCCCTGATATTTATGATTCATCTGAATATTTTTATGATGGAAAGAGTAAAAATATTGAAAAATACTATTCGCAAATGGAATTTCTAGAATGGGAATTAGCTGATTATATTTTATGTCCTTCTGATTTCGTAAAAAAAATAATTCAAAAAAGTGGCATTTCAGAAAAAAAATTAATTAAATTAGATTATGGTATTGATAATACCCTTTTCAAAAAGATAAGAAAAAATAAATTGAAGCAAGTTAATGATGTACTTTGTAAAAAAAGACTAAACATATTATTTATTGGGGAATTTGGGTTGCGCAAAGGGGCAATTTATACACTTAATGCTTTTAAAGATTTTGGCGATGAAAAATTTTCTCTAAAAATAGCTGGCAATTTTGATATGAAAAAGAGCCTTAAAAAAAGTAGCAATGTAGAGTTACTAGGGCATTGTTCTTTTGAAAAACTAAAAGAATTATTAAGTTGGGCAGATATTTTTATTATGCCATCATTAGCAGAAGGGTCGGCGGTAGCAGGATCAGAGGCAATATGTAGTGGGGTTCCAGTTGTAGTAACAGAAGAATCAGGAATATATTGCATTGATGATTACAATGGAAAAATAGTTAAAGCAAGGGATAGTATTGATCTTAAGGATAAATTAAATTATCTTTTTGATAATAGAGAGAAATTAAAACAACTTATACTGAATTGCTGTAATGAATCATATAAGAGTTTATCTTCAAGAATATATAATAAAAAATTATTTGAATTTTTAAATTCATTGAATTAATTTTTTAAGTTTTGTTATTTTAAAAAATTCATGAAAAAAAACATAACAATAGTTACTCAATATTTTCCTCCAGATCAGGCAGCAACTGGGCAATTTATAGAATCATTAGTAAAAGAATTAACTCTTTCCGAAGGATGGAAATTCACAATTCATACAGGACAACCTGCTTATGTAAAAATAAAAGTTCCAAAAAAAACTACTTATCAAAACAAACTAATAAAAATAAATAGATCATTCTTATCAAATTTAATACCTTCTAGATATTTCGGTAGAATTATAAATAGCTTTTTATTTTGTCTTTATAACTTAATAAAATTAACACTAACTCATAATAAAGATGAATTGATTATTTTTACTTCAGAACCTCCATTTCTTAGTTTTTTGTCCTATTTATTGTTCCGTATTAGAAAAATAAAGTATATATTAATTATCTATGATCTTTATCCTGAAACCCTAGTTAATCTTAAGATATTAAATAAAAATGGATTTTTTACAAAATTGTGGGAAAGACTAAATCAATATTCCTATCAAAATGCAAATCAGATAATAGTACTTAGTGAAAATATGAAAACCTTGATAAATAAAAAATATAAAAACATAAATATAAGATTTCAATAATTAGTAGTTGGGAAGATCCCGAAAAGATATATCCTATAGATAAATGTAATAATTGGTTTATAAAAGAACAAAACCTAAAGTCAAAATTCGTTGTTTTATATTCTGGAAATCAAGGCAGACTACATGATTTCAAAACGATTATAGAAGCTATCAGACTTCTTAAGTCTGAAAAAGATATAGTATTCTTATTTATTGGGAACGGGAACAAGCATAATTACTTAATCAATGAAGTAAAAGATAATGATCTAATTAATTGCATTTTTATGAATTATCAGCCTAAAGATCATTTACTCTATACACTTAATTCAGCTGATATCGCAATAATAACTATTGCTAAAAATGCTGAGGGAATTATTGCCCCATCAAAACTATATGGACATCTAGCAGCAGGAACATCTATTGCAGCAATCGCTCCGTCAAAATCATATTTGAGTAATTTAGTTGAAGAGTACAAAATTGGTAAATCCTTCAAAAATGGAGAGTCAATTGAGTTAGCTAATTGGATTAATTTTCTCTCTAAAAACAAAGAAGTAAACAATCGCTATTCAGAATCAGCAAGATCATTATTACTTAAAACTGCAAGTAAGAAAATAATTATTAGTAAATATAAAAAAATTTTAAAAACTTACATATAAGATATTATTATGAAAATAATTTTTAGAATGGATTAAATGATATTTCTAGAAATATCTAAAGCTATAATAATATCTGTAATCTTTATGCCGTTATCAATAAAAGCCGGCAAATTGGCAAGTTCCTTAAAAAGAGAAGAGGTTATTCATAGATCATCTAAAAATATTTATAGAACTGGAAGCATATCAATTTTATTTGGCGTGATGCTTACATTATTGACTAATCATAATTTTTATTTATCTCTAAATAATATTTTTTCTAACTCTTCTATTATAATTACAATATTATTATGTTCACTAGGGATATTTTTTTTAGGTTTCTTTGATGATTTAAAGAGCTTGTCTCCTTTAACTAGATTAATAATCCAAATCTTAATTTCAATTTTGGTATTTGAAAAAGGGATTAGATTCGACATAGCAAATATTGAATTTCTTGATTTTCTAAATTTACAAAGTCCCTTTACTAATGCTTTAAGTTTATTAATAACAATCTTATGGATTGTCGGATTAATAAATGCAATAAATTGGCTTGATGGACTTGATGGTTTAGCTAGTGGATTTACGATAATTATTTTGATAAGTCTTATTTATATAGGAAAGTATAATGGAATTAATTTGGAAATTTTTTTAATCCCAATAATTGGTTCATGTATAGGGTTTTTAATTTTTAATTTTTTCCCAGCGAAGATATATATGGGCGATGCAGGTTCATACTTTCTAGGTTTTAATTTATCAGTTTGGTCTATTTTAGGAACAAACTCTTCTCTTTTAACTAATTCTAATCCTGATCAATTAAGTGGAATAATAATTTGTTTTATTCTTATGTTTATGCCTGTTTTTGACATGAGTTTATTAATTTTTAAAAGAACTAGATCTAGAAAATCACCTTTTTTCCCAGATAAAAATCACTTCCATCATATGGTAATTAATTGTGGTTTCACTCACAGATCCGCTGTCTTATTCTATTACCTAATAATACAGTGGTTTGCTTTATTAGCATATTCCTTGACCATTAAAAATCTGTTCAACAATTGTTTCATTTTGTCCTCGTTTATTTTAATTGGTTATTCTATATCTAGAATAAGAAAAATAAAATTGTTAGCTAAATTGTTATTTAAATGAGTAACAATAGGGAAAAGAATTTTTATCAATTAAATCTTGATAATTATTCATTAGATATAGATAATATTCAAAACTTTAATAATCTTAAAAAAAATTCAAGGTATGCAATTTGCCAAGATTCTTTAGAAAAAAGAAATTATTTTAAAAAAGATTTAATTGTAGAGTTAGGTTCATGCAGAAGAGAAGAATGTTTAATTACATTAGCTGAAAAATTCAGCTTTAAAAAAGGATTAGGTATAGATATATTCTATAAAGATATTCATAATTACAAAAATATTAATTTCATTCCACATGATCTAAATCAGGAATGGCCTTTGGGAAAAGATTCAGTTGATGTACTTTTAGCCATGATGATAATAGAGCATTTATTTGATCCTTATTTCTGTTTCTCCGAAATCAAAAGAGTTTTAAAGAAAGATGGGATAGCTTTTATAAATTTACCATTAATAACTAATTTCAGAAACAGATTTAGACTTTTGATAGGTAAAATTCCAACCACAAGTGTGCCTTATCATAGATGGGCCAAAGAAAAACATTGGGACGGTTTTCATCTCCATTACTTTACAATCAAATCAATATTAGATTTAGCTGAACTAAATGATTTGAAAATTACAAGAATAGATGCGGTAGGAAAAATGAAATGGCTAAAAAATTTATTTCCTAGTATTTTATGCGGTGAAATTAGTTTTGAAATTCAACATAAAAAATTTTATAGAGAGGATTAACTTAAAATATAATCATGTTATCTATATGTATACCATCAATATCCATTCAGAAAGCAAGACAGAGCCTATTTTTTATTAATAAGCAGCTAAAAGATTTTTCCATAATAAAAGAAATCGAAATCTGCATACATATAAACGGTCTTAAAACCAACTTTGATGAAATTTTTAAAGATTTCAATCATGAAGTAAAAAAACAATTCTCAAATACACAATCAAAAACAGTATTCCAAGAAAGTTACTATTCTGCTGTTAAACTAGCCACTCAAAAATTTTTAATAGTTATTGGAGATACAGATAGGCTAATTTATAAAAATATTGAGAAATTACTATTAGTTTTGAAGGAACAAAAGAAAACTAAAATGACATATATATCTGATAATACATCAACATCATTTGAATTATCTCCTTCTTTTGTGGGTCAAAAATTAATAGAGCTAAATATTAAAAATTTCGAAAAATTCTTTATGCCATTAACACCAACCTTTATAGGAAACGTAATCTTTGATAATAATTTTTTAAAAACCCAACTTTTTCAACTAAGTGATTTTAGAACTGAGTATCCTCATGTTTTACCTTATCTTAATTCACTATTTAATTCTAGTTCTGCATATTTTACTGAACCTACACTCTATCCAGATAATAGTCCAAGGGGTTGGAGCTTACTTCAAGATAGACTTAATAGTTTTGACTTGATGAGAGTTTATGTATTAGCTTTAAAAAGTTTATCGGTGGATAAATTATCTTTTTATCTATTTAAAATTCCTTTTTATGCTATAAGATCATTACCAAAAGCTATTTTAAAAGAAATATATTTTTTTTTAATAAAGAAAAAATATCCCTACCAAATCAAACAACCTTTTTTTGAAGTAGTAATGGCATATCATTCTTTCTTAATAATATTCATTAGATTTTTCATAAATAAATTTAAGAAAAGATTATTTTTTGGGTAAGTTTCATGGGATTAACAAATGATTCGCTTTTATTTATGAAGTATTTATATAATAAGCATAATTTTGGAAATACACTAACCTTAGGGCGGCAATCATTAAATCCAAATTTATTAAATTTTAGAGATATTATGCAATTTGATATCAACAAAATTAATGAATATAAAAATGATGAGTATTGTGAAAATCTTTTAAAAAAAGAATTTAAAGCTACAAAAGTCGATTCTATAGATTTTTCTATTTATGAAAATTCTACCTATCAACAAAATCTTAATAATCCACTTAACCCTAATTTAGATATCAAAGAATCTTATAATACGATTTTTGATATAGGCACCTTAGAACATTTATATAATATTCCTCAAGCAATACTTAATCTTATAAATCTATCTAAAATAGGAGGGAGAATAATTCATGTACTTCCTTCTAACAATCAAAACGGACATGGTTTTTGGCAGTTTTCTCCTGAACTATTCTTCGAAATTTATAATCTAAAAAATGGCTTTGAATTAACTGAAATTTATCTAGTTGAAATTCATAATTGGAGAAATATTTATAAAGTCTTAAAGCCTAAGCAAGGCAAGAGAATAAATTTGACAGGTTTCAAATCAAAAGAATTACAAATATTAGTAGCTACAAGAAAAACTGCACAAACAAATAGAATTGATATTACCCAAGAGGCATATATTAATTTATGGAAAAATAATAAAACAGTAATTTCTGGTTCTGAAGTTAAAATTAAGTTTTTTAATAGTGAAAATAAATTTCTTTTTTTGCTTAAGGATTTATATAAATTTTTTATTTATAAAAACATCATAACTTGGAGGATAGGATATGCTATTTCAAAGTTTTTCATTTTTGCAAAATACAAAAAATATTATGGTAAACATAAGCTTTTAAAAAAGATAAATATTAAATATTTTTTAGAAAAGTAAATTTAATAAAATTTTTTTATTCATCTAGGAATATTCAGATACATAATTTTCTATAGTATTAATTATATAATCTAAATGAACTCTTCTCAAACCTGGAAATGTTCCAATAAATAATGATGAATTCATAATTTGATCTGAACCAGAATAATCATTATTCTCTTTTCTCCTCATAGAACCAGGATAATCTTTTTCTTGTTGTAAAGCTACTGGCTGTCTAAGCAAATTCCCTCCAAATAGCATTCTATTATTTATTTTATGTGTATCTAGAAAGTTTGCGAAATGCTGCTTATTTATTTTTGATTCTGGTTTAATACCTATCATAAATCCAAACCAAGAGGATTCAGTTTTATTCCCAGAAGTATCCCAACTAAATCCTTTTTCAGGCTCCCATGAGGTTGCATGAGTTGGTAAAGAAAAATATAGTTCTGTACTTAATTTATCAAGTCCACTTCTTAAATATGTCCAGTTTCTTTTTCTATCATTAATAAAAGTATTTATCTTTTTAAGTTGTGCCAAACCTATTGCAGCTTGCAAATCAAGAGGCTTTATATTATAACCCCAATGAGAATATGTATATTTATGATCATAGCCTTTTGGTAATTGACCTAATTGAAATCCATATCTTTTTTCACATGTATTATCTTTTCCACTTGGGCACCAGCAATCTCTCCCCCAGTCTCTAAAACTTTCAACAATAGTTTTTAATTTTCTAGTTCTAGGAATATTTATCATACCTCCCTCTCCCAAAGTTAAATGATGGGGAGGATAGAAACTTTGAGTAGATAAATCGCCAAATGTCCCAGTTGCGAAATCATTGTAAGTAGATCCAAGCGCATCACAGTTGTCTTCAATCAACCATAAATTATTTTCATTACAAAAACTTTTTATCGAATATAAATCAAAAGGATTTCCCAATGTATGAGCGATAAAGATTGCCTTAGTTTTCTCAGATATTAAAGATGATAAATCCTCAATTTTTATATTTAAAGTTACTGGATCGTTATCTGCGAAAACTGGTATTAATCCATTTTGTATTATCGGAGCGACTGTTGTGGGAAATCCTGCCGCCGCAGTGATAACTTCGTCCCCTTTTTTTAATCTCCTATCTCCTAATTTATGACTTGTTAGAGCTGATATAGCTAGCAAATTTGCTGATGAACCTGAATTTGTGAGAATACAATTTTTAACCCCTAAGAATTTAGCAAATTCTTTTTCAAAAGAATTTCCATATTCTCCTAAAGTAAGCCAAAAATCTAAAAGCGAAGAAGTTGATTGCAACATTTCCTCTTCATCAAAAACTCTTCCAGCATATGGAACTGTAGTTACACCTGGAATAAAATCTGAAGGATCATCAAAATCCTTTCTTGCATATTTACTATGATTTTGCTTGAAATATTTACTAACAGTAGCCAAAATTGATTCTTTATCTATAAAAATATTTTTTTCTTTTTCTAATGAAGCATCTTTCATGTAAATTTAACAATTGATTTTATAATAACTAATCAAAGGATAAATATTCAATTAAATAATTTTTGTAAGATCAAATTTGAGAAAAAATATCTATTTGATTTAAAAATAAAATTCTTAGAGAAATTTTATCGTTTTTCTACCAAATTTTTTTCTACTCGTAATAATATAAAATTAAATTGAAAAGAATATTTTTAATGGTTCTTTAAATTGAAAAACTTTAATTATTTTTAAATAACAAAAATTATGAAAATACTTCATCTTTCCTATTCTAAAAATATACAAGATGGAGGAATCAGTATTTCTATTAAACAATTATTGAAAAATAACTATAATATTTCAAATAAATGGTTCTGTAATAATACAACACCAAAAATTTTAAGGGATTTTACATTATTAAAAAAAATAAAAAAAAGTAATCACGACTTAACACATATTCATGGCTTATGGAGAAGTCAAAACAGATTAGCAGCATTTTTTTCTAAAAGTTTGAAACCATTTATCATTACTCCGCATGGAATGGTCGATAAGTGGGCTTTATCACAATCAAAATTCAAAAAGAAACTTGCTTTAAATTGTTGGGAAAAAAAAGCTTTTTATAATGCAAAATGTATTCATGCTTTGTGTGAAAACGAAGCAATGGAAATAAAATCATTATTTCCTGAGCTAAAAGTTGCGGTAATCCCAAACTCCGTTAATTTTCCTAATTTAAAAAAAATAAAAAACCTAAAACCTATTTGGAGGAGAACATTTAATAAATCAGAAAGAATATTATTATTTTTAGGAAGATTTCACAAGAAAAAAGGAATAGAGGAGTTATTAAGTGCTTGGAAAATCTTTTCTGATTTGAATAAATCTACAAATTGGCGATTAGTTTTTGTTGGATTTGGAGATAAAAAATATCTCCTGAAAAGAATAAAAGAAGAGAAGATTAAGTTTGTAAAAGTATACGGAAAAATATCTGGAATAACAAAAGATGTGGTTTTCTATAATTCTGATGCTTTTATTCTTCCATCATTTTCAGAGGGATTGCCAATGGCTGCAGTAGAGGCGATGACTTTTAAATTACCATGCTTATTAAGCCGGCAATGTAATCTATCTGAAATATTCAAACAAAATAGTTCATTAAATTTAGAGCCTAATATTCAAAGTATCCTAAAAGCATTATCAGATTTAAACAAATTTGATCAAAAAGATTTAGATGAAATAGGTGAAAATAACTATAAATATGTTTCAAATAACTTTTCTTTACCAATGGTTTCTAGTAAAATCAACAAATTATACAATTGGGTTTTAGGCAATTCTGAGAAACCTGATTTTATTTTCTAATTTTCTAAATGACTTATATATTGGGAATAAATGCATATCATGCTGATGCATCAGCATCTTTGATTAGAGATGGAAAAGTATTAAATGCTTGCGAAGAAGAAAGAATAAGAAGGATAAAACATTGCACTGGATTTCCTCTAGAGTCGATAAAATGGTGCATGAGAGATGCTGGGATTTCAATAGATAAAATTAACTACATCACTATAAATTCAGATCCCCAAAAGCACTTATATAGAAAACTTTTTTATACATTATCTAGCAAAATAAACTCTAAATTTTTAATTGAGAAATTTAAAAATAAACAAAAAAGATCTTCTATAAAAAATACCTTTCATAAAAATTTTCCAGATTCTCAAATAAAAGCAAAGTTTGTCTTTATTGATCATCATTTATCTCATTTGGCTTCAGCATATTATTTATCACCTTTTGATAAATCCACGGTTGTTTCAGTTGATGGATTTGGCGACTTTGCTAGTACAGCCTGGGGGTTAGGAGAGGGCCAAAGTCTTAAAATCAATGATAAAATATTTTTCCCTCATTCATTGGGTATTTTTTACACAGCTATTACGCAATTTTTAGGTTTTCCGAACTATGGAGATGAATATAAAGTAATGGGTCTAGCACCCTATGGAAAGCCAAAATACATGAATGAAATGAGAGAATTAGTGAAATTATTATCTAATGGGAAATTTATATTAAATTTGAATTATTTTCTCCATACAAAAGAATTTATACCAATCAAATGGGATAAAGGTGCTCCTATTTTAGGGAATCACTATAGTAATCATTTTTTTAAACTCTTTGGTATGCCAAGAAAAAAGAATGAGCAACTAACTCAAAAACATAAAGACATAGCTAGTTCGGCTCAATTTATGTATGAAGAGTCTTTTTTCAATTTATTGAATCACACTTATAAATTACATGGAAGTGAAAATCTCTGTATTGCAGGCGGATGTGGTGCTAATTCAGTAGCAAATGGGAAGATAAGTCAAAGGACACCATTTAAAAATATATTTGTGCAACCTGCGGCGGGCGATGCTGGAGGAGCTATTGGAAGTGCGCTTGAGCTTTGGCATAATATTAGTAAAGAAAGATGCTCCCCTTTAAGGTCATCTTATTTGGGTCATTCTTATAAAAATAATCAAGTAGAAGAGTTTATAAATACAAGAGTTTCAAAAGAATTGAAAAATAATAAAAATTTTAATATCGAAATATTTTCAATAGGAGATAAATTAATTCCCACTGAAAAGGATTTACTGTTTTTTATTTCTGAATTGCTTACAAAAGGTAATGTTATTGGTTGGTTTCAGGGAAGAATGGAATGGGGGCCAAGGGCGTTAGGTCATAGATCAATAATATCGGATCCTAGGAACAGTAATATGCAGGAAATACTTAATAAAAAAATAAAAAAACGAGAATCTTTCAGACCATTTGCTCCTTCTGTACTTAAAGAGGAAGTAAAAGATTGGTTCGAAATGAGTTATCAATCTGATAATAATGTTCCCTTTATGATGAAGGTCTACCCAATAAAAATTGACAAAAGAAAGCTTATTCCTGCAGTATGTCATGTTGATGGAACAGGAAGACTACAAACTGTTACGAAAGAAGAGAATGGAAGGTATTACAGATTGATTAAAACTTTTTTTGAACTAACAAAAGTTCCAATGATTTTAAATACATCTTTTAATGAAAATGAACCAATTGTCAGCACAATAGATGAAGCTTTTGATTGTTTTGCAAGAACTAAGATGGATGCGTTAGTTATAGAAGATAAGATTCTTTTAAGAAAATAACTCAAAATTTTTTATCTATTCTCTTTCAAAGTACTAACCCAAATCTAATCAAAATAGGGGGTTTTAAAAAAAATAGAATTTGATGAATCCTTAAAAAATTCAAACTTTCTTGAATGTAAAGATTCCACATCCATATTTCTCATTATCTAAAAAATCTAAGATATTCTTTTGACAATTTAAATCTCCTTTTTGATTTACATAATCAAACCTTATAAGATTTAGATTTTTTTTTACTACTTTTAAATTCAAAAAATAATTAGGATTAAAAACTCTTTGACTATTAAAATGCACCTCATTTGCTCTCCCTATAGGAAAGCTTATATAAAAAACACCGTCTTTTTCAAGCATTGAAATAAGATTATCTAAAGCCAAAAGGTACCCTAAAGTATTGATTCGATCGCCATATCTTCCTAAACCAAAATGTTCAATAGCATGCAAACAAGATAAAGAATCTGTTTTCGGGAATTGAAATTTCTCTGTAATATCAAACTTCAGAAATTTAATATTTTCATGGTTTTTCATACTAAGAGCTCTTATATCAATCACTTCAATCTCTCTAAAACTTGCTACATGGGCGACAAAACCATCAATTCTTGAACCTACATCGATATGTTTCTTAGGTTTGTTTTGATGTATTAATTTTGCGACAAGAAGATCTTGATGAAAATATTCTCCAGAGCATACTCCTGATTCAGAAAAAAAATCATTAAGCATTAAAAACTCTTTATTTATTTTGCCTCCCTGCTTAAGCCACGATTTTTTATCCCTAAAATATCTAGGTAAATTTATTAGACTATTTATTAAATTTTGCCTGAAACCAAATGATATTAATAATCTGGCAAGGTACTTAAAAGATTTTTGCACTAATAAAAAAAATTTTTTAATCATTTTTTCAAGAAAATATAAAAATTTATATTTTCAAAATTTAAATATTATTAAGTAAATTAATTAGAATTATAAGATCTTTCAATTTATAATAGGTGATATATAAATTAAAGATAAATATTTAATTTTAAAAATAATTAACTATTAAATAATGAAATTTAATTTTTTTTTAAGTGAATTTGCCCAGAAATCAAGGTTTCACTGGGATTTTATTAGAAATATAAACAAACTAGAAAATTGGGAAGAACTATCTGAAAATTATGACTCTTTTACCAAAAAAAAGAATTTAAATAAAAAAAGAATAAATAAAATACCGAAAATAATTCATCAAATCTGGATAGGGCCAAGAAAACTTCCAAAAAAATATTCGATTTGGGCAAAAACTTGGCAAGAACTTAATCCTACGTGGAAATACAAACTCTGGACTGAAATTGACTTAAAGAAACTAACCTTAAAGAACAGAGGCTTATATGAAAGCAGCACGAATTATGGATACAAAAGTGATCTTGCAAGATATGAGATCCTAAGTAAATTCGGTGGCCTATATATTGATACGGATTTTGAGTGCCTTAGCCCTATTCCTGACAATTTCTTAGATTTTGATTTTATTTCTTGCATTGTTTTTTCAGAAGAGCCTCAAATTAATAATGCAATGATGATGTCAAAAAAAGATTCGAAGATAATTAAAAATATGATTAACAGTATAAAGTTATTAAATGATTTTAATAATCCTATTGATATTATTAAATCCTCTGGTGCGATTAATCTAACAAAACAATACTTTTCATTGAATCAAAACGCCAAAAAAAATTGTTTAATATTACCTTCCAATTATTTTTATCCACTACCAAATTTTCTACTCAATTTAAATCAGGATCCATATGAATTTATAAATCCTGAAACTATTGGAATTCATCATTGGGAAATGAGCTGGATCAAAGGTGGAATTATTGAACGTATTATTAAAAAACTGATAAATTCTTTGAATTCCTTTCGGAAAGTAATTTTTCAAAAACTTAAAATTAGGAGTAAAACCTTAAACACAAAAGTGAATAGACCGAGGGGTCATCTTATCAGAAAGTAAACTTAACTATCTTAAATGATTTTTATATTATTTATATATTATTTGAATCTTTTCTAATCTTGCTTTTGATTTTCTTGATGAAGCTTTAAGATTAAATTAAAAAAAAATTATATTATTCTATTCGAATTTTTTTTTTTGGAATAATTAATATTCAACCTTCAAATTATTCAAATATTCTTCTTGTAACTTTATTAAAAAACATATAAAAAAAATCGAAATTTCTTAGTAATAAATAATTGTGAAAATGTGATTTCAGGAGATCTAAAAGATGTAATCTTATAAACTTTACCACTAACATTTGTACTTTAATTTTAATAATTGAATATGAATTTCTTATATTGAGAATTTGATTAATAAAATAATTTGGGAAATGTAATTCAAATTAAATGCTTCCAAATTCGCCTTTTCATTATATTATTAAGTATTAATAGATCAATTGTAATAAATGCAGGTCGTAATTTTAGCTGGGGGATCTGGAACACGCATCAGCGAAGAGTCTCACTTGAAGCCAAAGCCGATGATTGAGATAGGAGGAAAGCCTATTATTTGGCATATAATGAAAATCTATAGCAGCTTTGGAATTAATAACTTTATTATTTGTTGTGGATATAAAGGTTATGTAATTAAAGAATATTTTGCTAACTATTTTCTTCATAACAGTGATGTAACTTTTGACATGAGTGATAATAGTATGGAAATTCACACCAAAAAGTCTGAGCCTTGGAAAATAACATTAGTAGATACAGGTGAAAATACAATGACAGGTGGTAGATTAAAAAGGGTTGCGCAATATATTAATAATGAGACCTTTTGTTTTACTTATGGTGATGGGGTCGCTGACATTAATATAAAGGAACTTATCAAATTTCATCATGATAAAGGGAGTCAAGCTACTTTAACTGCAGTTAAACCTCCAGGAAGATTTGGCTCAATTAAGTTTGAAAGAGGTAAAGTATTATCTTTTCAAGAGAAACCTAAAGGAGATGGAAATATGATAAACGGAGGATTTTTTGTATTAGAGCCATCAGTAATTGATTTGATTGATGGAGATCAATCTACTTGGGAAGATAAACCTCTTAAAACTCTTGCAGAAAATGATCAATTATCAGCTTATTATCATAGTGGTTTCTGGCAACCTATGGATATGCTTAAAGATAAAAATTTTTTAGAGGAATTATGGAATTCAAAAAACCCTCCATGGAAATGCTGGAAATAAAAAATGAATATTCCTCACCCTAACAAGCCAGATCAAAATTTTTGGGATGGGAAAAAAGTTTTAATTACAGGCCATACTGGGTTTAAAGGTTCATGGTTAGCATTATGGCTTTTAAAGATGAATTCAAAAGTAAATGGCATAAGCTTAGATCCTATTGGATCTCATAATTTATTTGACCAATTAAAAATTAAAAAAGATTTAAATCATATAGTTTGTGACATTAGAGATAGAAGTTCTCTGAAAAATCATTTTAAAGAAATCAAACCTGATATAGTTTTTCACCTTGCGGCTCAACCTTTAGTAGTCAAATCATATAAAGATCCACTTCAAACATGGGAAACTAATCTTATGGGAACTATAAACGTTTTAGATGCAATAAAATCAATTAAGAGAGAATGTTCAGGGATTTTTATAACTACTGATAAAGTTTATAAAAATAAAGAATGGGTTTATGGATATAGAGAAAATGATGAATTAGGTGGTCATGATCCCTACAGTAGTAGTAAAGCAGCTTGTGAAATAGCGATTTCTTCTTGGAGATCAAGTTTTTTCAATCAAATCAAAACAAATGATGTATTAGTATCTATAGCAAGTGCAAGAGCAGGTAATGTGATCGGAGGAGGAGATTCAGCAGACAATAGAATAATTCCTGATGTAATTAAGTCATTGAAAAATAATGAAAAGATAAAAATTAGAAACCCTTTTTCCACAAGACCTTGGCAACATGTTTTAGAACCGCTTTCAGGCTATTTAATACTTGCAGAAAATTTAAAAGAAAAAAGAAGTAATCTTACAACTTCTTTCAATTTTGGTCCGTTGTTAGAATCAAATAGAACTGTTAAAGAATTAGTTGAAGAATGTTTAAAGCATTGGGAAGGTGATTACTACATTGAAAAAAATTTAAATAAACCTCACGAAGCTGAATCACTCCATTTGACAATTGAAAAATCAAAAAAAGATTTAGGTTGGGTTCCTAAATGGGATTTCGGAAAAACAATTGAAAAGACTGTTAAATGGTATAAGAAAGTACATTCTGATAACATTTCACCTTTAGATTGTTCATTAGAAAACTTGAACGAATATTTGAATGAATAATTTTTTTATTTAATGTAGGATTTATTTTATAAGTTGTTAAATAAATGGTTATTTTTTCTATTTTAAATTTATAAGTATTTACTTGATTAAGTAAATAGTTCTAAATGAAAGTATTATTTAGAATTTTATAATTTATTTATTCGTTTTAATTGTTACTTTTTAAAAGTAATTTTATGAAAGAAGAAATTCATATTGAATTAATATATTTGAGAGTTTCAAGAACAAGAATTCATGTTATAAATATGCCTTTTTTCTAACATATCGATTCTAATATCATCTTCAGCAGTTATTTTGCTGTTATAACTTTGTTTACTTTTAAGCCAAAGTAATTCAAAAAGAACTGCATTCCTCAATGCAGAATCAACAAATGAAGTTTCAAGAATATTTGAGTTAAAAACGCATTTTCTTGTTTCAAATCTTTGGAGACTAATTTTCTTAACTTTTTTAAGAAAAGGCACTGCATCAATTGAAATACCTCCCCCAATTACGAATTCTAGATTTTGATCAAAGCATTTTGATGCGATATCTATGGCATCTTTTAAAAGTGACTCATCATTTACATGAGATCTAGACATATCAAGAGATCCAACATAATCCACCCTGCCGAATACAATTCCATCGAGTCTTCCCTTAATTGCATCCGATATTGAATCTAGATTATTAAAACTTAAGCTGGTCTCTACATTAATATAAGTCTTTGGTCTAAAACATTCATCCCCAAATACCCTTTCAAGTGAATTAACAAATTTTTGAGCTGCATAGCTACTCTCTACCATTGGAGCAACTAGATTTTCAATTCTATATACTTTACATTCTAATAAATCCCTAATAGCCTCACATCCACCAATTTTGACAACCATAGGTAGTTTTGCAGCATTAGAAATTTCTTTTAGCCTAATAAGCTCTTCAGTTCTTGTACCTTCAGATTCAAATTCAGCTTTAACGGCGATTTGTCCAAGCTTTTTATTAACTTTTAAGATATCGACCATTTGGTCAAAAAGATTCTCCAATTTCTAATCCTCAAGCTTAAAGTTTGATATGTTTTGCGAGGAATACCATGAATTAAGTTCGTATATTGCCTCATAAAGAGTAGTTTGTTCTACTTTACCAATTTCATTTTCAATTAAAGATGAATCTCCCGAATATTCATAGGGACTTGGTTCTGAATTATTTAACAAAATATTATGTTTAGGGAAACCAGTGACATCAGCAATAGTATTCATTATTTCTTTAAACTTAAAAGCCTTACCATTACATAAATTATAAGTATTGTGTTTAGGATTACTTAATTTAATGAATCTATCAATTGCTGAATTGAAGTCATTTATATACAGATAATCAAAAGCAACATTTCTATTATATTGCAAAGGCAACTTATTTAAATTTCTTACAATATTATTCGAAATCAATCTTCTTTTATAATCTTCAAATGGTCCGTAAATACCAAAGACTCTTAAGTTAAAAATATTTTTGAAATTATTATTTTGATGAAGTCTAGAAATTGTATATTTAGATAAAGTATATGTATCTTTTATAGAAACAGAATTTTTAGGAAAATAATCCTCTTTCATTTTTGGTTTATATCTACTTGGGATATATTCTGCACCAGAGCCAATTAATAGGATTTTGTTAACATCCTTTGCAATATTTTCTAAAGCAAGATACATTTTTATATTATTTTCAAAATTGTCTAAAGATACAGCTGTATGTATAACCACGGAGGGCATAATTTCATTTACTTTCTTTATAAGTTCTTCTGAATTAGAAAAGTCAATGTTATCTCTTGTTAGACCAATAGTTTTATAGTTACTATTTTCATTAAAATAATTAAAGACATTTTTACCTATAAAACCTCTTGATCCAAGTATTAATAATTTATCTGACATTTAATTAACTAAACTTTTCTATAAGATCTCCCATATATGGATCTAAATTATCGATAACACAAACATTAGGAGCATTACAAGTATCGCACATAGGAATTTTATTTCTTTCACCTCTCAACATGCCTAACCTTAATTCTTTCATGCCAGGACCATTCCATATTTCATAAAGATCATTTTGAGCTCTATCTCCTACCAAAACTTTTCTTGCCCAATCAAGTGTACATCCAGCTACTGTTCCATCACTATTAATATGTAGATACATAAAGGGGAATGGACAAACTTTCTTTAGAGATTTTATTTCCTGACCATACATTCCTACGTCAGTTAATTCATTCTGATCTGTTTCAGCCCATTGAGGAACAATATTTTCAACAGACATTTCATCTGAAATTTCACCAAAAGTTTTATAGAAATATTTCTTTTCTTCCTCACTTAAATCTATCGTAGGTCTACCTGGTTCAGATTTAACTACTGCGTGATCAACAACTTTTATGTAAAGAGAAAAGGAATCATCTTTTCTATTGTAGAGGTCTCGGATATTTTCTATAAATTTTTCATAATCAATTTTATAATCAGCAACCTTTTTATAACTCTCAGCTGTTAATCCCTCCACTGAAATATTCATTCTCTGCAGTCCAGCATCAACAAGCTTTTGGTTTAACTTTGGCTCAAGTCTTGAACCATTTGTAAAAATCTCAACTATATCAGCAACTTCAGAATCTCTTGCATATTTTACTAATTCTGGCAAATTAGGATGCATGGTGGGCTCACCATGATTCCCAATTTTTATTTTTTTTATTTTTTTAGGAAATCTTTTTAGGTCATCTACACATTTTTTAAATGTATCTACTTCCATCATTCCCCATTTAACACCTGATTCTTTCATCCCAGCCTTATCGTGTTGAAAACAAAAAGTACATTTAAAATTACATAAACTACAAACATCTATATGTACAGAAAAAGGAGTATCAAGTGGTAATGCATCTTGAAGCGCTACTTTTTTCTGATGATAAATCCTGGGTTTTATTTTAGATTTCTTACTACTGCCTGAGGAGGTTACCATAAGAAAAAAGAGGTGAAAAATTTAACACATACTAGCACATTTATATTTCTTTAAAATGAAAAAACAAAGTTATCTAGATATGAAGAAAAAGCTTTTTAACGTTATTTAAAATATTTAAGTATTAATTAATGTCGACAATTTCAAGTAGAGATCACTTGGTTTTTTATAATAAAAAAAAGTATTTACTAATTCATATTTCTTCCATTTATAATATCCTTCTTTAAAGGCTATAAAATTAATATTATTTTGTTTAGCCGCATCTAAATCTGCCTTCGTATCACCTATGTAAAATGTCTGAATCTTAGAAAGGTTATTATTAGCAATTAATTTAGAAATATTATCCCTTTTTCTTAATCCAATATTAGAAAAATAATTGACCCCAACTATTTCTTTAAAGTAATAATTTAATTTTAATTTTTTAAGTATTTCAATTGATGGTTTAGTCGGTTTATTAGTGACAATAAAACATTGGCTAAAAGTAGATACTTTTTGTATTAGATCAACCATTCCATCATAAATGATAAATTCCTTATAATAAATACAATCATATAATCTTCTAAAATTACTAATAATAGTTTTAGATACCGATATATCTAAGTCGGGATGAATATTTGTCAAGATATTTGAGAATGTAGGTCCTATATAATACTCAAATTCTTTTTCCCCTATAGGTTCTATATAATTTTCCAGAGATAATTTATAAGCATTGTAAATTCCATTTTTACTATTTATCAAGGTCCCATCCAGATCAAATAGAAGATTCATTAAAATATATGGTTAATTAATTTTAATAAGATTATTTTCCTTAATATTATATAAATTAGTAATATTTATTTTAATTTTTTCATCGAGATTGGAAATTACTTCCTCACCGTAAATACCAGGTAAATTCAAAACAAGAGTAACATTTTTAAGAGAATAAAGTATATCTGGGCTTACAATTTCTATACGACTTACTGGAGCATATTTTTCTTGTTTAAAAATAGCAGAATCAACTATATAATTAATATTTTTATAGTTTATTTGAGAAATTAAAGTTAAAGATCTATGACCAGCTCCCCAAATTACTATATTACTATTTTGGTTATTTAATATTTCGATCATACTATTTAATTTTTCTTTTAATAAATTATATTTTGCAATATCTAAATTTAGCTTCTTAGGCCTTGAAAATCTAGCATAAATTTCTAAATCGTTTTTATTATGAATAGATTTACAATCTAAAACTTGATATCCATTAATTTTAAATAAATTAGATAAAGAATTTTCTGTAAAATACGATAAATGATCTGAAATAAATTCATGGATACAAGAAGTAGATTCAATAAAATTTAAACTAGGCACTGTCATATAAACATAAGATTCATCTTCCAAAAATAATTTTAAATTATTTAAAAACTGACTTGGATTAGGCATATGCTCTAAAAAATTGAAACAAACGACAATATTAAATTTTTCATTTTTTATTCCTTCCACATCTTCACATAAATAACCTTTTTTTATGATGATTCCTAATTTTTTTGATTTATTTACCGATTCATCACAATTCTCAATCCCCATAACCTTACATTTAATATTATCAGATATGAATTTCACCATATTCCCAACATGAGATCCAATTTCTATAATTCTTGGGTCTTCAATTTTATTCTCTCTGATTATTTTTTTTAGGTAAAGTACTCTTTCTTTAGCTAAAAATGGTGAAAGACTAGATGCTGTTATAACATCTCTATAATAATCAACTGGTTTATTGCCAGTTTGAACATGCCCGCAATTATTACATTGCAATATAATTAAATCAATTTCATCAATAGTTTTATCATTTGGAGAATCTACAAAATATTGAGCAGCTTTAGGAACTTTTGATAAGGTTATAATTTTAGATAGATTATTCGAGTTACAAATTCTACAAGCCATATTTAAAAGAATCCTTCAATCAACTTAAAAAAGATTATTTAGGTTGGTAATTTTAATATTTCCCTTGTTTGTTCCGCAACTGGTATCAATGGAACTGTATAGTCTCTTCCATTACAATTATCGCAGGCGGATAAAAATGCTTTTTCTCTATATAAAGATTTTATTTTTTCCCTTACAACGCCAGGAAAATTATTAACAAAAACCCTATCACTTTCATTAAGGTAATGATCGCTAAGGTTCATTAAATTTGCTGAGAATGGGCATCTATATAAAAAACCATGTAAAAGGGTAAGTACATCTTTAGTGCAGCAATTAAAAAATCTCTCCTCTAATTGATTTTGAGGTAAATTTTGAGTAGGTGTTACCCTCCCAGAATCAGTCCATTCAGGTTCTTTACACGCAAAAGGAATATTATTTTCCTCAAGACACTTAGTGAGTTCATGAAGTTTCCTCGAATGAGGACCATAATTAGATATGTCAACAATCGAGTTACTTTCTTTAATTGCATTTATTAATGATTGTTTAGGCAATATTGTTCCATTTGTATAAATAATTATATTTCCAAAGTTTGAATGTTTTTTTAAATGTAAAAGATATTTGTCTAAATTTCTAAAAATAAAGGGCTCACCTCCAAGTATTCTCCATTCAAAAACAAAATCTACATTACTCAAAATAGTATCCGTAGAGCTTATCAAAAGCTCATAATCAGCCATTTGAGGTTTTTCATAGTACTGCATCAAATTTGAGCAATTTTTGCATTTGAGACTGCAACCCTCTGTCACAACTGCATCAATAGATTTGAGTCTTAAATTTTTATTTTCTATCGAGGAATATAAGTTATTAAATTCAGTGTCATATAAAATAAACTCCCTTGTGATATCACCAATATTTCTCTCGTATTTTAATTCACCATTGTTAATTTCTATCTCAGGTAAGAATGATTTAAATTGGTTATATATTGGAATAATACTGTAAACATTAAAATCATTTTTTACAGAGGCAAGGATTTGTGCTGGGAAACAACAAGTTATAAAAACGATACTTTTAGATGGATCAAATTTATTAATTTTATTGGAATTTAAAATTTTTATCTTTTCAAACTTTCTACCAGTTTTTGATTCATTAGAATCCAATAAAATTATCTGTTCATCTAAAACGCCTTTGAATCTTAGTAAAGAAATAAAAGTTCTACATTGTATACCTGCTCCGTAAAGAATAACATTTAATTTTTCATTTTTTACTTTATCCATAATTTCAAATGGATTATTAGACATAACATTTTCTAAGTTGTGCCCAAAATATTCCATGGAAATTAAAATTTTCCCTACATTAGCATATAATAATATTAAATATATATCAATATTTTTGAAGCAAGAATACTCAGTATCAATTGTTATTCCAGGTCATAATTGCTCAAATACAATTGATAGAGCTTTAAATTCAATAGTTAATCAAAAATTAGACTTCAAATTTAATGAAGTTATTTATATAGATGATGGTTCTACAGATGATAGTTTTAAAAAAGTCTCTGATTTTGAAAAAAAAGAAACCTTACCTATAAAGAAAATTCGCTTGAATTCATCTTCAGGAGGTCCAAGCAAAGCTAGAAATTTAGGAATATACCATTCAAAAAGTGATTATATTTTTTTTATGGATTCTGATGATTATCTTGAGAATTTTTGTTTGTCTGAATTAATTGAGACTTCCCAAAAAGAGTCCTTTCCAGATTATGTTGTAAGCCTTCATAATCAAGTAAGAAAAATAGATAAAAAAATTATAAAAAAAACAAATTTATGTGGCATAAAGAATAAATCTTTTTCCAAAAAATCATTTCTTCAGGATTATCTTCAGGTTTATTGCAAACATACTAGAGAATATTGTTTATTTGAACATTGCTGGGGCAGGTTAATCAAATTAAGTTTAATAAAAAGTAATTATATATTTTTTGATGAGACTATGAATCAGTTAGAAGATATTTTATTCAATTGCTATGTATTAAAAAAGTCTAATAATATTTGCTTAGTCAAAAAAGGATTATACAACCACGTACTATACGGTTCTAATAAAAGATTAAGCTCGAGATCAGGTGAAAATGAAAAGATAATAGATGATCTAAATAAAGTTTCATTAGAATTAGCCGACTTATATTTAATTAGTTCAACCCATAAAAGTAAAAATTTATCTACATATGAATTCATTGGTTATTTTATGCCTTCCAAAATCATGAATTATATAATTAGACTCATATTAAGAAGCAAAAATGGAAGGGAAGAGAAATTAAAAATAAAAATGTATAAGAAGTATTA
>MWOX01000123.1 GCA_002026005.1 Prochlorococcus sp. HOT208_60m_808M21 | reverse complement strand
TGACACACTAAATTTAAGAAAAAAAGCAACAGATTATGCCCATATCCAAATTAATAATCAGAAGGAGGGTTCAAAAGGTGGGGTATATGGGGAGATTGGAATAACCCTTACTTAACTCTTAAGAAAAGTTATGAATCTGCTCAGATTGGAGTATTTGGGAAAATGTTTTTAAATGGCTATATATATCGAGGTCTTAAACCTGTTCATTGGAGTCCAAGTTCAAGGACTGCACTTGCAGAAGCAGAATTAGAATACCCTGATGAACATTATTCAAAAAGTATTTATGTTTCATTAAAAATCACTAAAATACCTGAAGAAATTCTATTAAATTTCATCCAAGAAAACCTTAATATCAAAAAAGATTTTTTTCGTAATAATTCTTTCATAACTATTTGGACCACTACTCCTTGGACCATACCTGCAAATGAAGCAGTTGCCGTAAATCCAAAAATAAAGTACGTTTTTGCTATCGATGAAGAGAAGAAAATCTACCTTTTTGCTGAGGATTTATGTTCTGAAATAAGTAAGAAATTTAATAAAGATTTCAAGGTGCTATTAGAGGTTAAAGGCTCCAAATTGGAAAATATCGAATATCAACATCCTTCAAAGAATAAAAATTGCAGAATTGTAATAGGAGGAGATTACATTACTACAGAATCAGGAACTGGAATTGTTCATACTGCTCCTGGTCATGGGATAGATGATTTTAATGTGGGTCAAAAATATGATTTGCCAATAACTTGTGTCGTTGATGAAAAAGGTAACTTAAATGAATATTCTGGTCAATTCGAAGGATCAAATGTCCTGAAAGATGCAAATGATTTAATTATTGAATATTTAAAAGGAAATAATTTGCTTCTATTACAAGAAAATTATAAGCATAGATATCCGTATGATTGGAGAACTAAAAAACCAACTATTTTTAGGGCAACAGAACAATGGTTTGCATCTGTAAATGGCTTTAGATCATCTGCATTAAAGGCAATCGAAGATGTTGAATGGATGCCAGAGACTGGAAAGAAAAGAATTTATTCTATGGTTGTTGGTAGAGGAGATTGGTGTATTTCTAGACAAAGGTCATGGGGAGTCCCAATTCCAGTTTTTTATAAAAAAAATGGTAATGACATTCTCCTTAACAAGGAGATAATTAATCATATTCAAGAACTTTTTAGTAAACATGGAGCAGATATTTGGTGGGATTGGGATGTTAAGAATCTTTTGCCAGAAAATTATGCAAAAGAATCTGATCTTTGGGAAAAAGGAACAGATACAATGGATGTTTGGTTCGATTCAGGATCTAGCTGGGCCGCAGTATGTGAACTAAGAACTGAATTAAAGTATCCAGCAGATCTTTATTTAGAGGGCTCAGATCAACATCGAGGATGGTTTCAGTCTTCTTTGTTAACATCTGTTGCAGTCAATAATAAACCTCCATATAAGAAAGTTTTAACTCATGGTTTTGCACTTGATGAAAACGGAAGAAAAATGAGCAAATCTTTAGGAAATGTTGTTGATCCAAATATAGTTATTAATGGAGGTAATAATAAAAAAACAGATCCTGCTTATGGTGCTGATGTTTTAAGGCTATGGGTAAGCTCTGTAGATTATTCGGTAGATGTTCCAATTGGTTCAAATATACTCAAGCAACTTTCAGACGTTTATAGAAAAGTTCGTAATACTGCAAGATATCTTCTAGGTAATATTAATGACTATGATCCTAAAATTGATAGTTTTGAAATTGATCAATTGCCTCTCTTAGATCAATGGATGTTAGGTAGATTAGTTGAGGTTACAGACCAAATATCAAATGCTTATGAAAATTATGAATTTTCAAAATTTTTCCAAATTTTGCAAAGTTTTTGCGTTGTAGATCTATCAAATTTTTATTTGGATATTGCGAAGGATAGGTTATATGTAAGTTCTAAATCACAATTTAGGAGAAGATCTTGTCAGTTTGTCATGTCAAAAGTTGTTGAAAATTTAGCCGTACTTATTTCTCCAGTGCTTTGTCATATGGCTGAAGATATTTGGCAAAATATTCCATACTCAACTGAAGAAAAATCAGTCTTTCAAAGAGGATGGCCAATATTTTCGCAGTCATGGAAAAATCAAATACTTAATGAGCACATTGCAAATTTAAGAAATTTGAGAGTTGAAATTAACAAGGCTATAGAAGGATGTAGGAACAAACAAATAATTGGAGCAGCTTTGGAAACTGAAGTTAATTATTTACCTGAAGATAAAGCTTTAAAAGAGTCACTTACTTGGCTAAAAGAATCTGGCAATCAAGATGTCGATTTATTTAGAGATTGGCTTATAGTGTCAAACTTCCAAGTGGTATCAGATTTGGTGGAGAATTCTCTAATTATTGATAACAATGCACTTGGTAAAATTCAAATAAATAAAGCTCAAGGTCAAAAATGTGATAGATGTTGGCATTATCAAAAAGAAACTTTTAATGGAATCCAAAATACAAAATTATGCAAAAGATGTTCAAATATTATTAATTTTGAATATATTTAAATCCAGTTTTTTTGATTCAAAAAGAAAACTGAGTTTTGATTTTCTCTTATAAAATTTTCTTCGGTTTCTATTAACGGTGCTTTATAAAGTTTAAAGTTTGTAATTGTATAAGAAAGTGTTATTACTTTTTTTTCTGAATCTATTTCAATTGGATGAGTTGTTGAGCTACTGTAACCTCTGAAAATAAGTATTTCTAATTGTTCTTTTTGATTTTCTTTTAGAATGAATCCCTCTAGTTTAAGAATCCTATTAGGTATCTCGGAACTTATTTTTTCAAGACTATTTATTAAATCAATTTTTGCCATTTTCTGAGAAGCAGGAGTTTCTTCCATTTTTAGGTAATTTGATTATTGACCATTGAATAAGGCCTAAAATATAGATTAATAATGAAAATAATCCTAAGAATTTTGATATCGGCTGGGTAAAATTAGCTCCAAAGAAAAATTTAAATAAATTTTTTATAGTAATATATAGATTTGAAGAAGGCTGAAGCCATATTGCACATGCATCCGAATTAATAAAAGAAAAGCAGTTCAAGTTTTGTAAGCTCTGAATAAAGAAATTTAGAGCAATAAAAGTTATCGTCCATCTCCATATTTTTGTCGTTGTGGTAAGTGAGTAAGAAAAATCATATTCTTTTAATTCATCATTAATATCGTTCCAAAACCAAACTGAAACTGTCATTAACAATGTTGAAATATTTGTTATCACAAGAGCATAATTATACTTTCCTATTAAAAGTAGAAGGCTTATAAAAAATAAAAGGGATACTTTCCAATAAATTGATAAAAGTTTAATAACTGCTTTATTTCTTTTTTTAATTGACCAGAAGGATAGAGTAATAGGAATACCAATAAGGAAAATTATTGAAAGTTGAAAGGATAGCCAAATAGAAAGTTGATTAAAAACGTTCAAAACTTTTTCTTTTTAAACACATAATAATTAAACATCAAACTGTTACTTTTGAACTTACTATTGTCATAGTTATGAATATTATGCATCCTTATATTATTGCTTAGGAATATATTGATAATTGTATGAGACAGCATGTTAATCCCCTTAGTAGTAATTTCAATCAAATTGAGAGAATACCTTCTTTGAGCGAGATGTTTGATGATTCTAAATCGAATCTTCATTTAGATATAGGTTGTGCTGCTGGTGAGTTTCTATTTGATTTAGCTTTACTTAATACTAGTTGGAATTATTTAGGAATTGAAATCCGTGAGAAATTAGTCAAAAATGCTAAATTAAAAGTTATTGAACGAGAAATCAAAAATCTATATTTTATATTTGGTAATGCTAATAATATTTTGAATGATGTCCAAAATAAATTTATTATCAAAAATCTAAAAAGTATTTCTTTTAATTTTCCTGATCCTTGGTTTAAAAAGAGACATTATAAAAGGCGTGTAATTCAGCCAGGATTCATTAATATGCTCTCAAATTCATTACAAAAAGGAACCCTAATTTTTATAAAAACAGATGTAAAGGATTTATTCGACTATATGGATTGCACTATATTAAGTAATTTTCATTTTAAAACAATAGATAAAAAAAATTTTAATTGCTACGAAAGTTTTAATCCAATTAAACTTAAAACTGATAGGGAAAAGTACGTGATTGTTAACCAACTTGATATTTATGAAAAAATTTATATAAAAATTTAATTCATAGTTAATTTGTTATTTTATCAATTTCTAGAAAGAGTTTGTTTGTTATTTCGCTTGAAAAAGAATGAACTTCCTTATGATTTTTGGCCTCAACTAGAACTCTGATTACTGGTTCTGTACCGCTAGGTCTTATATAAACTCTACAATTTTCCGAATATATTGCTTGAAAATTTTTTATAGATTCATCAATTAAGATTTTGTTTTTTGGATTTAATTTATTAATATTAAAATTTAATTTAATATTAGTTAGTTTTTGAGGAAAAGGTTCGAAACTACTTTTAAGCCAATGATTTAAATTAATATTTTTCTTTTTACAATATTTAGAAATTTGAAGTGCAGTCAATATTCCATCACCAGAAAAGTTATTAATTTTTGAAAGTATATGACCTGACTGCTCACCTCCTAAAACAGCTCTTTTTTTCTTAATTGCGTCATGCACATATTTATCTCCAACATCAGTTCTATGCAACATTCCTCCAATTTTCTTCCAGGATTTTTCAAAACCTAAGTTTGCCATTTGCGTTGATATTAGTAAATTATTGGTGAGAATTTTTTGTTCCATAAGTTCTCTACCCCAAAGAAAAAGAATATGATCTCCATCCAGCACATTGCCTTCTGAATCGATTCCAATTACTCTATCGGCATCTCCATCAAAGCTGAATCCCATATCTGCAGGACTCTCTTTTAGTGCTTTTTTTAATGGTTCGAGGTTAGTAGAACCACAATTCAAATTAATTTTCAAACCATTTTTAGAGTTATTGATAACTTTTACATCAGCACCAAGAGACTGAAAAATTTTTTTTGCGCAAGTTGTCGCAGATCCATAACATGCGTCTAATATTATTCTTAACCCGCTTAAACTTTCTCCACCCATTGTTTGGATTAGGCTTTTAATATAAGTATCCATAAGATCTTTGTTTGTTTTTAGGGAAACCACTTTTGTAGGAATTGATATATTTTGTTTTGACTCTTCAATTATTTTTTGAATTTTACTCTCAAAATTTTTAGTAATTTTTTGACCATTATGATCAAAAATTTTTATCCCATTATATTCTGGCGGATTATGACTTGCAGATATCATGACACCACTGCTCATGTTCTCTTGTTTGATTAAAAAAGGTATAGCTGGGGTTGGACAGATTCCAAGATTTATAAATTTTTTGCCACTTTCATTTATACCTTGTGTTATGGCCTGAAGCAGAATATCTCCACTAATTCTTGTATCTCTTCCAATTAATATTGGATTTTTATTTTCCAAAGTCGAACCTAAAGCATAACCTACTTTGTAGGCAAGAGAATAAGTTATCTCTTCATTAAATCTTCCTCTTATTCCATCAGTTCCAAAGATTGATTGCATAATTAGCTTTCGGGAATCAAAGTGATTTTTGATAACTATTCACTCCTTATTTTATCAGTTGATTAAAAGCTTATAGTTTTCAATTCTCTTTATTTGTTTAACTTATTTAAGATACCTTTAGTTAGTAATACCTTAAAAGTGCAATCTGAAAGTCGAGAGCCAATTTTAAATACCAATTTAAAAATAATGCTTGTTTTGATTATATCTATTTTTATTATTTCAATACTTTTGTTTAAAAATCTATTTTTTAAATCAACTTATCTTCTAAAGAGTTTTGGAAAATTATCTGTTGAACCTGAAATAGCTTTTAAAAATAATAAGCCTACATTTTTGGAATTTTATGCTGAGTGGTGTGAAGTGTGCAAAGAAATGGCTCCACAAGTTTCTGCTTTTAAAAATGAATACGAAAAAGATATTAATTTTGTTTTTTTAAATGTTGATAATCAAAAATGGGCTAATTACATCCAGAAGTTTGCTGTCAACGGGATTCCTCAAGTTAATCTTTTTGATAAAAAGGGTAATCTAATATCTACTTTTATTGGGAAACAAGATGAAATGAAAATAAGAAAATCTATTAATAATTTAGAGAAAGAAGAGAAACCTTATGAGGAAATTATTAATGCTGAATTTTCAAGAATTCAAGAAAATAAAAATAATGAGGTTAATCCTCTTAGTCATGGATAATTTTTACCATTCTAAAGATTTTGATACAATAGGAAAACTTTTTTTAAAAATAGACTTGCAATTTTGGGCTATGGACTTGTGTTCTTTTTGGGTGCCGTGAGCTGATCTTAAATGAATGTAATGGATCCATGATCTGCATGATCCAGACATATATATTCTTGTTGGAGTCGCTAATGGTAAAACGAATCTCGCACATTCTTTGGCTACACCTTCAGCCAGTAAATCTTCATATAATTCTGAAGCAGCCTGAAAATGTAAACCAATTTTTTCATTAAATCTTTTTTTTAACTCATCGGGGAGATCAGGAATTGAATTTTGCCTGTTTTTGAAATCTTGACGCCTTAACTCTGGTAAGGGGATATTACCCAATTGAGAACTATCTGCATATCTCTGTGAAAATTCCTGGAAAGTAAATGATCTATGTCTTAAAATTTGAGCAGCTATTCCTCTGTTAGTTTCTATTTGCAACGTCATAAATGACTGTTCAAAAACACTCCAATGTTCATTTTTAATACAATAACTCAATAATTTAGAGTAGTCTTCATTTCCCTGATTTTTTGGATTACTTACTCTTGCAATGTAAGCCATTGTTTTTTCTGCATCAGGAGTTAGTGAAATTAGTTCAACTTTACTCATTTTAGATCTTTGCAAGAGTTACTTTTTCTGGTTGGTTTTGATATTTACCTCTTCTATCTTCATAGGTTGTAGAGCACGGATCACCTTCAAAAAAGAGTAGTTGGCAAATACCCTCTTCAGCATATATTCTGCAATCTGCACCTGAACTATTACTAAACTCTAAAGTTAGATGACCTTCCCACCCTGCCTCTGCGGGCGTTGTATTAACAATAATTCCAAGTCGAGCGTAAGTACTTTTCCCTATACAGATTACAGTTATATTTTCTGGCACTTTCATCTTTTCTAAAGCAACTCCTAAACCGTAGGAGTGAGCAGGAAGAATAAAAAAGTCTCCATCATTATCATGGTGAAGAACAGTTTTTTCTAAGTTATTAGGATTAAATTTTTTGGGGTTCATCACAGTCCCAGGGATATGCCTAAAAATTAGGAATTCTTTTGATGAAAGTCTTAAATCATAGCCATAAGATGAACATCCGTAACTCAAAACTGGCTTTTGTTTATTATTAGGTTCAAGATGTCTCACCAAATTTGATTGAAAGGGTTTTATCATACCTTCCGAAGCTTTTTGATTTATCCAGAGATCATTTTTTAGCATTGTTTTATTAGCGAAGTTCGGTAATTTGGTTAGCCATTAATAATAAATCTTTAGGTATATCTGTACCAGTAAGGATTACATCTCCTGATATAAATCGGTTTTCAAGTGTTGAAATCAAATCATCTTTATCGATAATTCTCATTTCAATAGCTAAAAAAATCTCATCAAGTATGATTTGGTCATTCTCTCCAGAATGTAGTTCTCTTTTACAAAAATTCCATAATTCAGTAGTAGATTCATGAATAGATTTTTTTAAATTTTTATTATTTTCAAATGCTTCAGAATTATATTGATCAAAGGAATGTGATGATCTTACCCAGGTTAAATTACCGCATAGCTTTACTGCATGATCAACTCCTTGCTTTACCCCTCCTTTCATAAATTGTATTAGTAGCACTTTCCTGCCAAGAGCAGCATTTCTTAAAGAGTCTCTAATGATAGATGTGTAGCTACCTCTATATGAAGATTGATAGATTTGAATTTGTCCGTTTTGTGAAAAATTTTTTACGTTAATTTTGTTGGCAGGATTTGTTTTTACAACATTAAGATTACCTTTGGAATAAATATGAGATGAACTAATAACCATTATTTAGATTCTTTCTACATGCAGTATAATTAGAATCTAATGACACTGCATATAGTGTAATTTTACTTAAAAAAGGGTAAAGCAATTTGAAATTGACTGAAAAAAGCTTGTCGATAAACTGATAAGAATTGAAAATTGTTACAGTTGATACAAGATATTTCAGGGTGTCTCCTTAAATTTTTTAATAGTCAAGATATTTATGATACCTGCTTCACGAGGATTCAACAGCTTTAGTTCGCAGCATTCCGGACAAAGTAAAATCAACTCCGTTGGAGAACGTTTTCCAATAAATAGAACTTTAATGGAAGTTATTAAAGGTCTAGATGGTGCAAGCACAGAAATGGTTGAGAGGTCTAAAACAATATTCTTTCCTGGAGATCCTGCTGAAAGGGTTTATCTTATAAGAAGAGGAGCAGTAAGACTTTCAAGAGTTTATGAGTCAGGTGAAGAAATAACTGTTGCTCTTTTAAGAGAGAATAGTCTCTTTGGTGTTTTATCTCTTCTTACAGGCCATAGATCCGATCGTTTTTACCATGCCATAGCATTCACAAGAGTTGAAATGATAACAGCACCTGCTAATTCTGTTTTAAGAGCTATAGAGGAAGATGCATCAGTAGGACTATTACTTTTACAAGGGCTTTCAAGTAGGATCCTTCAAACTGAAACAATGATAGAAACTCTTACACATAGAGATATGTCTTCTCGTTTAGTAAGTTTTTTAATGGTCCTTTGTAGAGACTTTGGAGTTGCAGGTGAAAAAGGTATTACGATAGATTTAAGGCTTTCACATCAGGCAATTGCTGAAGCTATTGGTTCTACAAGAGTAACCATTACAAGATTATTGGGAGATTTAAAGGATTCAGGGCTTCTTAATATTGAAAGAAAAAAGATCACAGTGTTCGATCCAATTGCTCTTGCAAAAAGATTTAATTGATTCGTTATAAATTATGATGTACTGAGTATATTCAAAAGTGTGGCTTGGATTTTAATTGTTTTTTTAATATTATTAGGGGGATTAATTGCACCATTTGGGGATATTCTTGGAACAAAGATTGGTAAAGCAAGATTTAGTATTTTAAAATTAAGACCAAAAAAAACGGCAACTATAATAACTATTATTACTGGTGGGTTTATTAGTTCAATATCAATAGGGTTATTGATTTTAGTAAGCGAAGAATTCAGACAAAGGCTTTTTGTTGATATTCCTTTTTTGCAAAAAACTTTAGATGAAAGCAAAAAGGCTTTAATCCCTTTACAGGAAGAGCAAGAGGAACTTGAAGGTAAAATTATTCAAAAAGAAAAGGAGTTAAATCAACTAAAAAATAATATTAAAGAATTTAGGAGAGGAAATGTTGTTATTAAAAGAGGACAGACTTTATTTATAGCTGAAATAAACTCTAACTCAAATGTAAAACGAGACTTTCCAAAAATTTACAATGAAGCTGATAAATTTGTTAGGAAAATTGTTATTCCAATTAATAAAGAAGCAAAAAATATTCTTTTGTGGAGACCTAGTGATATTTCAAAAATTCAGACAATAGCTTCTAGGGGTGGTAACTGGATTTTACTTATCAAATCAGCAACAAATGTCTTAAAGGGTGATAACTATGTTTTTGTATCTCCTGATTTATTAGAGAATAAATTAATAGTCAAAAAAGGAGATGTTATTACAAGTTCAATTCTGGGAGAAAGTGATTTAAATCTTAAATCAATAGATTTACAAATTAAATCATTGCTTAGAGAAACAAGGGATGAAATTAAGTCAAAAGGATCACAAGTTAGTGAAATAAAAACAAATGGAAATTTTATAAAAAAAATTAGAGACTTTCTTAAAGAAAATCAAAATATCAAATTTAAGTTAGAAGTAGTATCTTTGAGAGATAGTAAAACTGTAGAACCCATAGTAGTTGAAATCAATATTTCAAAGATTCCATCTTAAATGCCTAGAGTTATAACTATTGATCCTGGGAAAAGTAAATGTGGCTTAGTACTAGCTGAAATAAGAGAAAAAAAAGTTTATAAAGCGATTGTTCTGAAAAGTGAATCACTGGAGAATTTTGTCAGGCATTTAATTGCCGCTGAAGACATATCACAAATTATTATTGGCAATGGTACCACCAGTAAAGAAATTAGAGAAAAACTATATTTTTTTAAAAAAGAAATAATAACTTTTGAGGAAAAAAATACCACCTACAGGGCTAAAGCAAGATATTTCGAACTTTTTCCAATTAGTGGTCTGAAGTTTTTAATTCCTAGAGAGGTTTTTATTCTTAATAAAAATCTTGATGCGATATCAGCATTGATAATATTAGAAGATTATTGCAAAACGAAGTTTACTTTGAATCAAAATATAGATTTTAAAACTTGGCAGAAATAGTGAACTTATATTCATTACCTGTTTCTAATTCATAATCTTTTTTCAGTAAAAATTTCAATAAGCCATTTTCAATTAATGCTCTTCCTAACGGTGGATTAACCTTTAAAAGTCCTTTATTAAAGGAGTATGTAAAAGTCCATTTAAATTGACTAGCTTCCACAACCCCCTGAATTTGCTTTTTTGAGAAGCAATATTCCTTAACACTTACATTTGCAATAGTTTCAGGTTTTGAACGCATTTGTTAAAGTTGGTCTTTGTCAAAAGAATTTAATTCATTAATTATATATTCTTCTTTTTTAGTATTTAGTTGTTCGAGTGATTCAATTACTCTCTTATATACTTTATCCAATATTGATTTTTCTTCTAGAGAAATATTTCCTAATACATGTGAAATGGTATTGATATTATTTTTTCCTTTTATTTGAGGAGGTGATCCAATCCCAATTCTTATTCTTTTAAAGTTTTGTGTCTGTAATTGTTCAATGATGCTTTTCAGCCCATTATGTCCACCTGAGCTTCCTTTTTTTCTAAATCTTATTTTTCCTAGGGGAAGATCTTTATCATCGACTATTATGAAAATCTGATCTAAATTTATTTTGTACCAATCAACTATTGCTCTGACGGCATCACCGCTGTTATTCATAAACGTATTTGGTAAAAATAACCTGAAATTAGAATCATTGATTTGAAATTCTGAGCAGGAACTTTTAAGCTTATCTTTTAATAAAAAATTTGAATTATATTTTTTCGAAAAATTTTCAAGTAGTAAAAAACCTATATTATGCCTACTTTTTGAGTATTTTTTACCAGGATTTCCTAATCCAATTAAAAATATTTCTTTCATTTTTTATTTCTAAATCTCTTTTTGTATGAGAATTATGAATATATACAAACTATAACTAATTAATAAAAACAAAAATTTAAAAAAAATTTTTTTGGCAATTTTCACATTAACCAAAAAACTTTTTGAGAAATTGTCAGAAATTTATTTAGTTTCCGTTCCAATCTACTGAGAAACCTTGTAGTAGTAGGGATTGGTTATAGATCTGTAGAAGAATGACTAAGAAAACCAAAAGTAGAAGACCAATTACTGTCATGACAGGAACTGCTCCCCAACCAGGTACAACTTTTCCTTGTCCTGAATTGCCAATTGCTTTTAGAAGACTTCCTAATGCTGTTTTTTGACCCATGTTAAATTCACAAAATCGAATATTATTTCGCTATTGTATAAGAACTCATACATAAATTGTTTACAAACTTAGCAAAATTGATGCAAACTTTATCATCAGCTCCAGATCCTGCAGTTTCTATAGCTGTAACAATCCTGGCCCTACTTTTAGCTTTGACCGGTTTTGGTCTTTGGACTGCCTTTGGACCTAAAGCAGCAAAGCTTACTGATCCTTGGGATGATCATGACGATTAGTCTCCCTTAAAGTATTTCAAAATTTACCAAAAATACAAAAAGTAAACAATTAACCATGGTTTAATTATAAATTTAATAGGATATAAATCTGTCAGCACTAGTAATTCCATGCTCGCCTTAAAAATTTCTGTTTACACTATCGTCTTTTTCTTTGTTGGAATATTTCTTTTCGGATTTTTAGCAAGTGACCCAACAAGAACCCCAAACAGAAAAGATCTAGAAAGTCCTCAAGATTAATTTTTTAATTAAATTCTTAAATTGATTTCAGAAATATCAAAAAAAGTAATATTTTTCTCTTTTCTTTTTATTAATTTTATTCAGCCATCAAAATCAGCTGAATTATCAAAAATTAATAATGTTATAAATAATCAAAATACCAAATTTCTTTGGTCTAATTCCCTTAGTAAAAAAAATTTATCAAGAAATTCAAAAAGTTTTAATAACAAAAAATCATTTGTAAATTTAATAAAGAAAAATTTTGATTCATTTTTAGCAGCTAAAGCTGAAAAGCAACAAGAGTTAATAATCCAATCGGATAAACAGTCTGAAATAAATGATGTTATTTATGCAGAGGGTAATGTATCTGTTTCTTTTAAAGGCAAACTGCTTAGAGCTGATAATTTAATATACGATAAGTCAAATAAAAAAATTAATGCTTCAGGAAATATAGTATTGGTATTAGGTGATCAACTCTTTAAAGTTTCACAATTAGAATACAGTTTTATTAGTGAAAAAGGTTTTTTATTAGATGTAAAGGGCAGTATTAATACTAATAATTTGATTGATGACTTATCTTCAAATTTCAGCTTATTAGACTCTAATAAGATAGAAAATTTACTTGAATTTAAAAAAAAAGAAGTTTTAAATACTCCAAGCAAGATTGAAAATTGGTTATTTTTTACTGATAAAATATCTATAAATGGTCAAAAATGGGAAAGCAAGAAGGCTGTATTTAGTAATGATTTACTTGAATCGAAACAGGTTAAATTAGCCATTAATTCATTAACAGTCATTTCTGATGCAGAGAAATTACGATTTAAGTCATCAATAAACTATTTAATATTTGGAGAAAAAGTTTCAATTCCATTTTGGCTTGGAGATAGAACTTTAACAAAGTCCGGTGAATTTTTCGACTTTGAAAACAGGTGGAATTTTGGATATGAAAATTTAGATAAGGATGGGTATTTTATTAGTAGGAAATTTAACTCTATAGATATTACTGATGATTTTGTTCTTGATTTAGAGCCGCAATTTCTAATTCAGAGGTCATTAAAAGGATATACGAATAGTTTTGTAAAGAAGGACGAATCAATTACTTCAGATAGGGTTAAGAGAAATACAAGTTTTGAAGATTATTTTGCCCTAAAATCCCAGATAAAAGGCCCAATAAAAAATTGGGACTTAGAAATAGAAAAGAATTTAAATTCCCTTGATTTTGATAAATTTCCAGATGCATTTAGATTTAAAACTGAATTGAATAAAGAAATTGATTTATTAGATTCAAAATGGGAAAAAAGTTTTTATGGAATTTATAGAGAGAGGGTCTGGAATGGTTCATTGGGTGAAGCTGAAATTTACTCAGGTTTTGGTTCAAAATTAAAAAAAGAAAATACTTGGATTGTTGATGGCATTAAAAAGTCAGAATTTTTATCTTTAGGTTTGGCAAAGATAACAGCAGAGGGTTTTAATACTAAAAATTTAGTAACCAACCTAAAAGGTAATTTGTTTTATTCTCTTGATCAGAAATTCCCAATTAGTATCGTAGAACCTAAAAATAAATCTGTTGATATCTCATTTAATTACATTCCTGAACCAATAACCAAAGGACTAAGTCTTAACACAAAATTAGAATTATCTTATTCTCTCTATGAAAATGGTGATCATCAAGAATATTTAGGTTTAGGTGCTGGGCCAGAATATATAATCGGTAATTTTAAAAATAAAACTTTTGATTATACTCGGATAAGTCTTTTACCTTTCTATAGATTCAATGGTGGTGAAAGTGTTTTTAAGTTTGATCATAATTATGATAACTTTACTTTAGATATTTCTTTTGATCAGCAATTATATGGACCTATCATTCTCAAGAGTTTTGGGATTTTGAACCTAACAAATGATTCAAATGATTATGGTGAATTTATAGATTCTAAAGTTTCTTTAAATTGGAAAAAAAGATCCTACGAATTTGGTATTTTTTATCAGCCTCATAATCAAGCAGGAGGTATTTCTTTTAGTCTCTATGGATTTAAATAGCTATAAAAAATTAGTATTAAATTTTATATAGGGTAATTGGTTAAATTTATTATCTATTAAATTTTTATTATCAAGTAGTGTTGAAGTAGCATCCCATTCTCCTGATAAAAACATTTTTCTTGAGCTTTCCTTAATCTCAAGATTGAAATTTAAATCTTTTGATTTTGCTAATGAATTTTTAAGATCAATTTCTAGGAGTAAAGATTGATTATCGCAATAGTTTTGTATTTCTTCTATGGATTTTTTAGGAAGCGTAAAACATGGAATTCCTATCGCAATACAGTTACTGTAAAAAATGTCGGCAAAACTCTCACCTATGATTGCTTTTATGCCCCATCTCATAAGCGCTTGGGGGGCATGTTCTCTGCTGGAACCACATCCAAAATTGCTATTGACAACTAGTATTGAGGCATTTTTGTTTTCTTCTAGATCAAAAGGATGTTTTCCTTTTAAAGTTCTTCTATCGTCCTCAAAAACAGATTCACCCAATGAATCAAAGTTAACACACTTCAAAAAACGCGCTGGAATTATCCGATCTGTATCAATGTCGTTACCAATCAAGGAGATACATTTCCCGTTCATATTTGAAATTTTTCCGATTGGTGGGGTAAACTCTGATTTCATCAGTTGATAAATTCTCTGACGTCACTGACTTTGCCATTAATTGCAGCGGCAGCAACCATTGCTGGACTCATGAGCAGTGTTCTCCCACTGGGAGATCCCTGCCGACCCTTGAAATTTCTATTACTAGAACTAGCACTAACTTGATTACCTATTAGCTTATCTGAATTCATTGCTAAACACATTGAGCAGCCAGGCTCTCTCCATTGAAATCCAGAATCCTTAAATATCTGATCGAGACCTTCTTGCTTTGCTTCAGTGGCTACTTTTTCTGAACCTGGAACTGCAAATGCTTTGACATTCTTGGATACTTTTTTGCCTTTTAATACTTTAGCTGCAACTCTTAAGTCACTTATTCTTCCATTTGTGCAACTACCTATGAAACAAACGTCTACAGGAGTATCTTTTATTAATTGTCCAGGCTTGAAACTCATATATTCATAAGCCTCTTCTGCAACTAATTTATCATTTGGGGATAATTCATCTAAAAGAGGGATTTGTTGATTAATGCTTATACTTTGGCCGGGAGTAATCCCCCAGGTTACAGTTGGTTCTACCTTAGAAGCATCTAATTTAATTACGTCATCATAAATTGAATTTTCATCGCTTTTTAATGATTCCCACCATCTAAGCGCTCTATCCCAATGCTCATTTTTTGGAGCATATAATTTATTTTTAATGTAACTAAAGGTCTTTTCATCAGGATTGATGTAGCCGCATCTTGCTCCTCCCTCAATAGACATATTGCATATCGTCATCCTTTCTTCCATTGATAATTCATGTATCGCAGGTCCTGCGAATTCATATGCAAAACCTACTCCTGCCTTTACACCAAGTTTATTAATTATATGAAGGACTAAATCCTTTGCAAAAACACCCTTAGATAATTTATTGTCACACCAAATCTGCCTCACTTTCAATTTGTTCATGGCTAAGGTTTGGGTAGCAAGAACATCTCTTACTTGACTTGTACCTATACCAAAAGCAATTGACCCAAAAGCTCCATGAGTTGAAGTATGAGAATCTCCGCAAGCGATTGTCATTCCTGGCTGAGTTAGGCCTAATTCCGGTGCTACTACATGAACTATTCCTTGATTACCACTACCAATATTAAAAAATTTTATTTTATGTTCTAAGCAATTTTTCTCAAGTGTTTCAATCATCTGTTCAGCGAGATTATCTTTGAAAGGCCTGCGCTGATTATCTGTAGGCACAATATGATCAACAGTAGCAACAGTTCTATCAGGGAATTTTACTTTTAATTTTTTGTCCTTTAAAGCACCAAATGCCTGAGGACTCGTCACTTCATGGATAAGGTGAAGACCAATAAATATTTGATCAGATCCTCCAGGAAGACTTGAAACCTTATGTAAATCCCAAACTTTATCAAACAGGGTATCTTGACTCAATTTGTAAAAATAGTTACTTACTATTCGATAATAGGATTAATCGGAGGCTGTTCAAACACACATTTACACTTAGTCTTTGAATTTCTATTCGATTTCGTGTTGAGTTAAATAGTTTTTTTATATTAGTTATATGATTATTCGGTCCTGAAATTGAAATATAGACAAGTCCAACCGGTTTATCTTGACTGCCTCCGTTAGGCCCAGCTATTCCACTAATTGCTATTGCCCAATCTGCGCCTAATTTCTCTTTTACATTAATTGCCATGGCCTCACAAACTTCTTCAGAAACAGCTCCATATTTTGTAAGCTTTTCTTTAGAAATATTTAATAATGAATTTTTTAGTTCATTACTATAGGAAACAATACTACCTTGAAAAACTTGAGATGAGCCTGATATTGAGGTTAGTGATGAAGATAGAAGGCCTCCGGTGCAGGATTCAGCAAAAACAATAGTTTCGTTCCTCTTGGTTAATTCTTTTATTAAAACGCTAGGAAGAGTATCGTTATCCATTCCAAAAATAAATTTTGAAAAATCTTTTTTTAATTTTTCTTTAATAGGTTTAATTATTTTTTTTGCTTCTAGGTCGTTCTTAGCTCGCGCGGTGATTCTGAGTTTAACTTCTCCTAAGTTTGCATATGGTGCAACAGTAGGGTTTTTAAGATTTAATAGATCATTAATTTTTTCAGCAACGCTTGATTCTCCAATACCCGCAAATTTAAGAGTATTTGAAAAAAAGGAATAATTATCTGAGAATTTGGTTTTAATGAAATCATACGCCGTCTCTTCCCACATAGTTTTCATTTCACTGGGTACTCCTGGAAAAGTAAGGATAGTAAAATCTTTTACTGGTTCCCAAATCATTCCTGGGGCAGTGCCCCTAGGGTTATTAATAATTTGAGCATTTTCTGGGAAGAAACATTGTTTCCTTAAGCTGGAGGAATCGTCCTTGAGCTTTGAGTTTGAAAGTTTTTGTTTAATTTCATCCCATAAAAGCGGTCTTTCAAAAAGAGATACATTAAAAGATTTGGCTATTGCTTCAGTAGTTAAGTCATCTGGGGTTGGTCCCAAGCCACCAGTTGTAATAAGAAGATTACTTCTTTTCGATATTTCTTGAATTACTTTTATAATTCGATCACAATTATCACCGACAGTTGATTGCCTAAAGTGATTTAAGCCTAATTGAGATAACTGTTCAGAAATCCATTGAGCATTTGTATTGATAATATTTCCTAAGAGTAGCTCTGTTCCAATAGAAAGAATTTCAACTCCCTTGGAGTTAGGACTCATTTAATTAATGCTTCAAGTTTGCCTTCATAAAGTGGAAAACGATTACATAAGGTTAATACTCTTTTTTTACATTGACTTTCAATCAGTGAATCGTCTGGGTTAAGTAATCTATCAGCAATAATTTCGCCAACTTCAGCAAAAGCATCCTCATTAAAGCCTCTAGTAGTTAAAGCAGCAGTTCCCAACCTTAGTCCGCTGGTTACAAAAGGTGATTCAGGGTCAAATGGAACAGTATTTTTATTTGCAGTGATATTCACTTCACTTACAAGTAAGTCAGCAATCTTACCAGTCATATTGATACTCCTTAAATCGAGTAAAACAATATGGTTATCAGTGCCTCCACTAACGATATTAATACCTCTATTTATTAAAGTTGAAGCTAGAACTTTTGCATTTTTTATTACTTGTTGGGAATAATTAACGAAATCTGGTTGCAAGGCTTCTCCAAATGCAACGGCTTTAGCTGCAATTATATGTTCGAGGGGGCCACCCTGAGTTCCAGGGAAAACAGATTTATCAAATTTCTTTCCAAATTCTGCATCTTTACACAAGATAAGTCCCCCTCTAGGCCCTCTTAGTGTTTTATGAGTAGTTGTGGTTACTACATCACAATATGGTATTGGATTTGGGTGAAGTTTACTTGCTACAAGACCGGCGATGTGTGCAATATCAGCCATTAAGAATGCACCAACTTCATCTGCAATATTTCTAAATGACTCAAAATCGATTGTTCTTGGATAAGCAGAATATCCACATATGATTAATTTTGGTTTTGTTTCAAGTGCAATCTCTCTTATTTCATCAAAATTTAATTCACTAGTTTCTTTATTTACACCATAGTGAACTGCATTGAACCATTTACCACTCATATTTACTGGAGACCCATGAGTTAGGTGTCCACCATGAGATAAATCCATCCCCATGATTGTGTCGCCAGGTTTAAGTAAACTTAGGAAAACAGCAGCATTTGCCTGCGCTCCACTATGGGGTTGAACATTAGCCCAATTTGCATTAAATAATTTTTTCGCTCTCTGAATAGCTAATTCTTCGATTTCATCAACAAATTCACATCCCCCGTAATATCTTTTTTGGGGTAATCCCTCGGCGTATTTATTTGTGAGTACGGAACCTTGAGCCTGCATAACGGCAATTGATGCGAAATTTTCGCTTGCGATTAACTCAAGATGAGTTTCCTGCCTATTTTTTTCAGAGTTAATAAAATTTGATATTACTGGATCAGTTTCTTTAAGATTTTGAAGGATATTCATTGAATTTGATAAGTAATACCCATAATATAGACGATATTTATTAGAAAAATATAAAAAGAATATTTTAGAATTTTAAACGCGCCTGGAGAGATTCGAACTCCCGACACCCTGATCCGTAGTCAGGTGCTCTAATCCACTGAGCTACAGGCGCATAATTATGTAATATCTCTGTTTCAGGGTCTCTTAGTCAACTAGATTTCGGGTAAAATGTCTATTATTAACAATCTAATTATTAATATGCCTATAAAGTGGTACGGAAATGGTGACTCAGAAGATCCTATCTATAAACATTTTTCTCGAATAGTAAATTTTGTTATTCACTGCATGATATTTACTGCGATTGTAAGTGGCACGTGGCTTTTAAAAGAGATTAAATATGAAATAAGCTATTTTAATAATTTTGCAATTGTCTGGTCAGTTCTTTTGGCATCCCATTTACTTTTCGTAATTCTAAAAAAACCTAAAGATACTTCAAAACAATCAACTTAAATTAGTTTCTATTTATGGACTCTCAGATAAGTATAAGTGATCTAGAAAATGTTATTTCCGAAAAGGTTTTTATAAAAATAGAAAAGTGGAATTTGTATCTTGGAGACGCTGGACTAGCTAGGCATCTTGCTATTGAATGTATCAGCAATAAAGATCAAGGCCCATTGGAGGCTGCAAAATTAAGTCTTAAAGCAATAAATGTAAAAGTAGGGGATGGTGTTAATCGTATTCCACTTATTAATTTAATCCCTAACTCACAAATTCTAGAATTAGAAGAGATTTTGGAAAGTTTTTTTTAAAAACTAAATCTCTTTTTTTGAAACTTTAAATTTATTTACTTTCAAGAATTTTGTAAGTAAAAAATAAATCACAAAAAAAGTGAGAGTTCCAAATATTAATAATAAAAATTCTGCAAGATTTGAATTGAAGTTATTCGTAGTTTGGAGAATAGTAAAACAAAGTGTGCTGTCTATAAATGCTGCTAATGACATGAGGCTAATTTTCCTTAATAAATCCAAGTTAGGTAAATGGATATCTTCATTTCGCAGATTAAAAGAAAGCAAAATACAGACTATAAGGTTGACTATTACTGAAGATAAAATTATGCCCACAACTCCAAAATTATATGGAGAAAGATTCCCAAAATTCTTAATTGGGGCACCAATTAAAAACCAATCAAAAAAAATATTAAATATTATCCCTGCAAATGAAGATTTAAAAGGGAAGTTTGTTTTTTCTATTGAATAGTAAGTTCTCACTAATAAATCTCTATAAAGATAAAAAGGTATGCCAACTGCATAAGCAATTAATATATTTTTTACTTTTAAAGTTGCTGAATAATCAAAAGATCCTCTTTGAAAAACTAATTGTACGATTTGATTATTGAATGTTATGAAAAATCCGGTTAAAAAAATAGCTGTCAAGAAACAGTACTCTACACCAGATATCAATTTTTTTTGGAGACCTCTTTCGTCTTTTTCACTTCTTAATTTAGAAAATTTTGGAAGTAATGGCAAAATCAAAGAGTTGGATAATATTCCTAAAGGAGCTTGTATGAGAAAGTTTCCGTAAGCTAGTCCAGATGCTGCTCCTTGAAAACTTGAAGCGAAAAACATATCGATGAAAACATTAATTTGACTCAACCCCGATGAGATAGATGCTGGAATGATTAGTTTGAAAATTCTCCTCTCTTCATCTTTAAATAAATTGAAGGTTGACTCTAATTTCAAGAGACCAATTTTATTTATTTCCCAAATTTGAACAACAAACTGAATTAAAGTTCCTGTCAAAGTTGCAAATGCCAGTAATCCCGTGTAAGTAAAGAAATTGGAAGATGTATATTCTTGGTTGAAAATCCAACTAAATAAAATAAAAAAAATAATAGTTACGCTTGTTATTGCAGGACTTATACTTGATAAAAAGAATTTTCTTTGGGAATTTAAGGCGCCAAAACTTAAACCTATGAAGCCTGATAAAGGGATGCAAGGTGTAAGTATTTGTAATTGGTAAGTGGCAATAGATTTTGCTTCGTAACTTAAATTCGGGGCCAATAAATCAATTAATAAACTGGAATTCGAGTAAATCAATATGGCTAAAATTATTAATAATATTGAGAGTTTTATGCTCACTTGAGTTAAAACAATCCCTCCATTTTTTTTGTTAAGCGGAGTTAAAACTGCAACGACTGCGTTATGCAAGGGACCATTAATACCCCCAATGATTATTAGCAAAAAACCAGGAATTATATATGCATAATTAAACGCATCGTACGTTACACCAACCCCATAAGCAGCAGCTATAAATATTTGTCTTATACATCCAGCTAATTTACTTAGACTAGTACCAAACGAAATTGAAAAAACATTATTTCTTAAAAATGAATGCATTTGGAATCGTCTAAATTTTTCAATAAGTTTAAGTTTCAATTATATTTGATTTCTAACTAACGACATATTTATGAATGATCGGTTAATTGATTTTGATCCATTAATTGAAGGGATTTTAATTAAAAGGTATAAAAGGTTTCTTGCAGATATTGAATTAGAGAGTGGAGAGGTAGTAACTGCTCATTGTGCTAACACTGGCCCAATGAAGGGACTTTTGAGTGAGGGAGCAAAAGTAAGGATAAGCGTTTCTTCTTCTCTAAAAAGAAAATTACCTTTTACTTGGGAACAGATATGTGTTTTTAATGCAAAAAATGAGGAGGTTTGGGTGGGTATTAATACCCTATTTGCAAATAAATTAATCAAAAAGGTTATTGAGAAAAATCTGCTAATAGAAACAATAGGTGAAATAGAGACAATCAAATCTGAAGTTCCCTACGGAAAAGATAAAAAAAGCAGAATTGACTTTTTTTTGACCCCAAAATCTTCAAATCCTGATAAACGTAACATTTACATAGAAGTAAAAAATACGACTTGGATTAAAGAAAATGTAGCTCTTTTCCCAGATACAGTAACGAAAAGAGGCCAAAAACACTTAATAGAATTAAAAGAACTGATCCCTGAAAGTAAAAGCGTTTTAGTACCTTGTATAACCAGAAAAGATGCAGAATTTTTTACTTCTGGAGATGAGGCAGATCCCTTATACGGCAATCTTTTTAGGGATTCTCTAAGTGCAGGTATGATTACCATCCCCTGCTCGTTTGTATTTCATAAAGATCACGTAACATGGAATGGAATTAAACCTTTAAAATAATCAAAAAACTTGATACTTTGAAATCCAAAAAAAAATAATTTTCAAATTTAACAAATATTTTTTTATGGTGCAACTATAAAATTGGTATAAACAACTACTAGACACTGATAAGTTTTTTGAATAAATTTAAATTTGAAAGGAAACAGTACAAACTGTTTTTTTGCAGATCTAATTTTTTTTTATGACCACTGCTTTGCAAACGCCTCAAAGGCGCTCTAGGTCCAAATTACAAGATGCAAGTCTTGTTAATGGACCTATGCTCCTTTTGAGGAGTATTCGAGGATTTAGTTCAAACCGCTCTATGTTGTGGCTTGCAACTGTTCCCCTAGCTTTGTTTGGTTTAGGTATTTTTAATCTTTCAGCTCATGCAGCTGATTTACCTGAGTTGAATGCAGCTTTTCTTGCTAACAATTTATGGCTTTTGATCGCTACTATTTTGGTGATCTTCATGAACGCCGGTTTCGCTATGGTTGAGGCAGGTATGTGTCGTTCTAAGAACGCAGTAAACATCCTTGCTAAAAACCTCTTTGTATTTGCTCTAGCTGTAACTTCTTATTGGTTTATCGGCTATTCATTAATGTACGGAGGAAGTGTTGCTGACGGATGGCTTTATTTTGGAGGCTTATTCTTTGATCCAACAGTCACCGCTGATATGGTTACTGATGCTGGATTAGTCCCAACTGTTGATTTCTTGTTCCAGTCTGCATTCGCAGGAACTGCAGCAACTATCGTTTCCGGTCTTGTTGCTGAAAGAGTTAAATTTGGAGAATTTGTTGTTTTTGCTGTTGTATTAACTGCATTTATATATCCAATTGCTGGTAGCTGGAAATGGAATGGTGGTTGGCTTGATTCTTTAGGTTTTGTTGATTTTGCTGGTTCTTCAATTGTTCACTCAGTTGGAGCGTGGGCGGGTCTTGTAGGAGCTATGCTTCTTGGACCAAGAATTGGCAAATACTCTGATGGGAAGCCACAAGCTATGCCAGGACACAATATGGCTATAGCTACTCTAGGTGCATTAGTCCTATGGATAGGTTGGTATGGATTTAACCCCGGTTCTCAACTTGCTATGGATCAATGGGTTCCATATGTTGCTGTAACAACTACTTTGGCAGCAGCAGCTGGAGCTATTGGTGCAACTATTGTTTCAACATTAACTTCTGGTAAGCCTGATCTTACAATGATAATTAACGGAATCCTTGCTGGTTTGGTTAGTATCACTGCTGGTTGTGGTGATATGACTCTTGCTGGAGCCTGGTTCGCAGGACTAGTAGGGGGAATTATAGTTGTATTTTCTGTTGCAGCACTTGATGCCGCTGAGATTGATGATCCCGTAGGTGCATTCTCTGTTCACGGAGTTTGTGGTGTATGGGGGACTGTAGTTATCGGTCTTTGGGGTACTGCTGTACAAGGTGATGGAGCAGGTATGGGATTGTTCAATGGTGGAGGTATTACCCTTCTTCTAGTTCAAGCTCTTGGTGCCGCAGCTTATGCTATTTGGACACTAGTTACTTGCTGGATTGCCTGGTCTGTAATTGGAGGATTATTCGGTGGAATCCGAGTATCTGAAGAGGAAGAGACTCAAGGCTTAGATATAGGAGAGCATGGAATGGAAGCATATCCAGACTTTGCATCTGCCAAATAATCTAATTCACAATTTATTTGAGAAACCTGACTTATGTCAGGTTTCTTTTTTTTTCGAAAAATTATTTAAAACGTTGTAATATAGGAAGATGGATACTCAAGCTTTTAGAAGATCCCTTCATCATTCTGATAGATATAATAGAAGGGGTTTCGATTCTCCAACAAAAAGAGCTCAAGCATTAGAAGAAGCTTACCAAAGTGATTTGATAAGTTCTATTAGAGATAATGATTTTACCTATACTAAAGGCAGACTAAATATAAAGTTGGCCCAAGCCTTCGGTTTCTGTTGGGGAGTTGAAAGAGCTGTTGCAATGGCTTATGAAACTAGAAGACATTACCCAAATGAGAATATTTGGATAACAAACGAAATAATTCATAATCCCTCGGTTAATGATCATTTAAGAAAAATGAATGTAAAATTCATATCAGCTAAAAATGGAATTAAAGATTTTTCTTTAGTTTCTAATGGGGATGTTGTTATACTTCCTGCTTTCGGAGCGACTGTTCAAGAAATGAAACTCTTGCATGAGAAAGGTTGTCATATCATTGATACAACTTGTCCATGGGTTTCTAAGGTTTGGCATACAGTTGAAAAACATAAAAAACATATTTTCACATCTATTATTCACGGAAAATTTAAACATGAAGAGACTCTCGCTACAAGTTCATTCGCAGGTAAATATTTAGTTGTACTTGATCTAGAAGAAGCGAACTACGTTTCTGAATATATTCTGAGGAAAGGTAATAGAAATGAGTTTATGAACAAATTTGCTAAAGCTTGTTCTAATGGATTTGATCCTGATAAAGATTTAGATAGAGTGGGAGTCGCAAATCAGACAACTATGCTCAAGAGCGAGACTGAGGAAATTGGAAAGGTTTTTGAAAGGACGATGTTAAAGAAATTTGGACCAGAAAACTTAAATAGTCACTTTTTAGCTTTTAATACTATTTGTGATGCAACTGAAGAAAGGCAAGATGCAATGTTCTCTCTCGTTGATGAAGACCTTGATATTTTAGTAGTTATTGGAGGCTTCAATTCTTCCAATACTACTCACCTACAAGAAATAGCAATTAATAAAAATATTCCTTCTTTTCACATTGATACGCCAGAGAGGATATCAGTTAAAGAAAACTCAATATTTCATAAACCACTAGGATCAGATTTAGAACTTAAAAATAATTTTCTACCTAGTGGAAAAATTAATGTTGGAATTACCTCAGGTGCATCCACTCCTGATAAGGTTGTTGAAGATGTTATTGAAAAGTTAATTGATATTGCTTCCTGAATTTGTTATTCATTTATAAATTTGCTTAGTTTTTTTAATTTATTAGTCAGATAATTCCAAAAGATCTACTTTATTAACTAGAATAATGAAAAATTATTGAAGTATGGAAGACAAAACACAAACTAATCAGGTTCAAACTGCAAGTATGAATAGAACTAAAGCGCCGCAAAAAGTTGAAGTTGTAGTTGCCAATTCATCTTCAGGTTCAGAAGTAAATATCCTAGGTGAACTATCGATTTTTGTTTTAAGAATAGGTTTTTGTGCTTTGATGATTCATCATGGTCTAGAAAAACTTCAGGATCCTCAGGGTTTTGCGGAGTTTGTAGTTGGTAAGTATTTCCCATTTTTGCCTGGTGATCCTGTTATTTGGACTTTTGGAGCAGCAATTACTCAACTGGTATGCCCAGTTGGATTGGCTTTAGGGATTTTTGCGAGGCTTTCTTCTCTTGGTCTGTTCTCCACGATGGCATTTGCAGTTTATTTTCATCTCCTTGATACTGGACTAGAAGGCTTTCCTCTGGCAGTGGTTGAAGGTCATAATTATGCTTTCGAATTATCTTTTATATATGGGGCTATTTCTCTGTACTTTCTATGTGCAGGTCCAGGTAGGCTATCTTTATTCAGAAAAACTAACAAGATTACATATTATCCAAAATCAACATAATTCAATGTAAAAAGTGCCTTTTTTGGGTAAATACCATTGAAATTCCTTTTGAATTACACATATCAATACTTTCTTGGTCTCTTAGACTTCCTCCAGGTTGAATAATAGCTTTTATTCCATATTCATTTGCTAGTTCTACAGTATCTGCAAATGGTAAAAACCCATCGCTTGCCAAGACAGCATCAGAACATAATCTTCCAGCTGCTTTTAATGCAATTTTTGCTGCTCCAACTCTATTCATTTGTCCAGCTCCAATACCAATAGTTTTTTGGTCTTTTGCAATAACAATGGCATTAGATTTCACGTGTTTACAAATTTTCCATGCAAAATTTAGATCTAAGTTAATTTGATTACTCGGGTTTTTATTAGTTACTGAAATCCAATTTTCAGTTTTTTCTTCACTATCGTCAGTATCTTGAACTAGTAATCCTCCCATTATTGATTTAGTAGAATTTTGATTCTTTTTTGGAAGTTGATCTTTTGAAAACTTTAAAATTCTTAAATTCTTTTTAACTTTTAAAATTTCTAAAGCTTCCGCATCAAAAGATGGAGCGACGACACACTCTAAGAAAATATCTTTGAGGTGTATCGCGGTCTCACTATCAACATTTGAATTAAAAGCAACTATTCCTCCAAATGCACTAACTGAGTCGCATTCCAAAGCATTCAAAAATGCTTTGGAAGGTGAATTACTTATAGAGGCACCACAAGGATTATTGTGTTTTAAAATAACAGAGGCAAACATGTCCTTTGTAAGTTCATCTTTTTCTGTGTAGCCAAATTCTAAAACTGTTGAAAGTGCCGACTCTAAATCTAAAAGATTGTTATAACTTAAGTCTTTTCCTTGTAATTGTTCTGCTGAATTCCATCCAATGTTACTTAAACCATACCAAAAAGCTTTTTGATGTGGATTCTCCCCATATCTTAAAGTTTTGATTAGTGGATAAGATTCAATATATTTGGAAGATTGTAAATCTCTTTCTTTTCTTATCCAATTAGATATTGCAGTGTCATAGTCTGCTGTATGTTGAAAAGCTTCAAGGGCTAATTTTGCTTTATATGAATCGTTTAATTCACCTTTTTTACTTTTCTCAAGAAAATTTTGATACTGACTAGGATCTACTAAAACTGAGACATCTTTATGATTTTTAGCTGCAGAACGAATCATAGATGGCCCTCCGATATCAATATTTTCAATAGCATCTTCCCATTTAGCTCCCTGATCTACAGTTTTCTTAAAAGGATATAAATTTACAACCACTAAGTCAATTAACTCAAGATTGTTAGCTTCTATATCTTTTTTATGTACCTCATCAGATCTTTTAGCTAATATTCCCCCGTGTATTTTCGGATGTAAAGTTTTAACTCTTCCTCCAAGAATTTCTGGAGAATTAGTGAAATCAGCGACTTTAATGACTGGAATTTTAGCCTCTATAAGATGTTTGGCAGTTCCTCCACTTGATAGAATTTTATAATTAAATTGCTCTACCAATTCCTTACAAAATGGGATTATATTGTTTTTATCTGAGACACTTACTAAAGCTAATGGAGACATTATTGGAAAGTTTGCTTACTTAAGAATATAAACATGAAATATGCTACTAATCATGAATTTGTCTCGATTAGCTCTCAAACTGCAACTCATAGAATTATTTTGATGCATGGTTGGGGAGCTGATTCAGATGACCTTTTAACCTTTGGAAAGGAGATGACTGAAAAAATAAATCTTGATTTCGAGGTAATTTCTTTGAGGGCTCCTGGATTACACCCAAGTGGTCAGGGAAGACAGTGGTATGGATTATACCCACATGATTGGAATGGAGCGGAGGTTGAAGTAAATAAACTTTTAGTTACATTAAAAAAATTTGATACTGATAAGATTCCACTAAAAAAAACAATTTTGTTGGGGTTCTCTCAGGGGGCGGCAATGGCAATTGATGCGGGATTTAAGTTGGATTTTGGATTAATTGTTGCTTGTAGTGGTTATCCTCACCCCAACTGGGCCCCAGAAGAAAAATTCTCGCCATTGATTATTAGTCATGGTTTATTTGATGACATTGTCCCTATAGATGCTTCTAGGACTATTTATGAAAAGGTAAAGAGTAAGTCTTCTAAATTTTGTGAATTATTAGAATTTGATGGATTTCATCAAATTGATTCAAATTTAATTAATTTTATAAGTTCAAATATAAGTAATATTTTTTAAACAAAAGCATATTCATATTCTTCAATCTCTTCCCAATCATCTGCAGTAAGTTCTAGACCCTCAAATATTTTTTCTTCACCAATTCCTTCAACTACAACTTTTAGTGATGGAAATAGAAAATGATTTTCTTCAGCATATTGGGCGCTAAATAATCCTTTTTCACCCCAAAAAAATCTATCGGTGGTGTGTTCATTTCTTCTCACATTGAAAACTGAAGGCGCAGAGAGACTGTTTTCAGCTATGAATCTTCTTGCTGCTGTAACTGGTTTATGTTTGCCAGTTTCGATATGATAAATAGGTACATGGGCCATTACTCTTTGGCCAGCCAATCTTCTTCTGCTGATTCTTTTTCTTTTTTTTGACATTGATTGGTACTCCTGAAAATATTAATGAGATTAGTCTTATTTATTTTTACTAATCTTATATATGTGATTTTAAATTCACTTCAAATTACATAGAGGACCCATCAACCCCTGATGTAGCTTAAAATATGATTAAATATTCATATTTAAGGCTGGCTTAAGTCAGACCTCTTTATATATCTTAATACTTTTTTCATATTTTACAAGCCCTTTTTCAAGTTTTTTTTTTAAAAATTTTCTCAAAATTTCATTAATTATGAATCTATCAAAAAAATTTGAAGAACTAATCATAAAACAGCTAGAGAGTTTTGGTTGCTCAATGGGCGTCTCTAATTTAGTTATGTATCTTGCATCAGCTAAGCAAGGAACTAAAGCATCTTTTGAAATGATTGGTCAATGGCCACAAATTGATAGGCTACTGACATCAATAGAAGATGATCCTTCACTAAAAGTTTCATCGCCTAATAGACGATGGTACCCTCTACAAGAAAACGATATTTTACTTGGTGTGCTTAGGGTTGAAACTGATTTGAAAGGGGGGAATTGGCCAGTATCTCTCGATTCTAGATTAAAAGCGCTTTCAATATCTTTAGCTAAATGTGTTTCTATCGAATTAGAACGTCAAAATAAAAATGAAGAAGTCAATTATTTAAAAAATCAGGTCAATGTCATAATTCATCAATTAAGGAATCCATTAGCTGCTATTAGAACATATGCAAAATTATTAATAAAAAGACTTGGTTCAGATGATGATTCTATTGAAATAGTCCAACGCATGATAATAGAGCAAAAACAAATTAATCAATATATGGATTCTTTCGCCCAATTAAATTCACCTATTCAACTTCCTCTGGAAATTGGAGAGGAAAGATTATTATTACCACCAAATTTAGATAATAAAAAGGTAATAACGGTTAAGAGTTTATTGAGGCCGATATTAGAAAGGGGTAAAGCTAATGCGGACTTAGAGAATAGAGATTGGACTGAACCTTCTCTTTGGCCAGAATGGACTATTTCGCCATTAAAGGCAAAATATGCTGTAATCGCTGAAATTGTGGCCAATTTATTAGAAAATGCGTTTAAATATGCCCAAAAAGATGCTGAAATTGGGTTCGCAATTACGAGTAATGGACTCTGTGTATTTGATGATGGTAAAAAAATAACTAAAAATGAAAACGAGAAAATTTTTGAAAAAGGTTTTAGAGGATCTGCTGCTAAAAAGAAGGACGGCACTGGTGTGGGACTTTTTTTGGCGAGGAAATTAGCAAAACAAATTGGAGGAGATTTGAGATTGCTGGAAAATAACTCTATAGATATTATTGAGAAATCAAAAAATCTTAAGAAGAAAAATATTTTTTATTTAGAACTACCTATAAAAGAATTGCATGCATAAATAACATTGCAGTTTCAACTAGAACAACACTTGCACCGCAGGCATCTCCATTGAAGCCTCCAATTTTATTACCCAATATGTTTGGGATATAGTAGCTTAGAAAAATACCAATCAACATAAGAATTAAAAATTTAATTAATATTGCTTGGGATGTAATTGAAACAAATTGGTATGTAATGAAAATTAAAAGAAAAATAATGGAGATCAAAGATTCTTTTTTAAATCCATTCCAAAACTTTTTGTGACTAATAGATTTTTTCTTATAACTCATATATTTAAACTTTTCTATAAAAAATAAATTTGAAAATCTTCCCCAAAATAAGCATATAGGTAAAACAAAAATTACTAGATTTTGAATTTTCAGTATGCAAGCAATTTGAATTAAAGTTATAAAAACTAAAGCTTGTACGCCAAAGGAACCAACTTTACTGTCTTTCATGGCTTTCAAACGTCTCTTTTTACCTGCAAAAATACCATCGAAAGTATCCATTAAACCATCGAGGTGTAGACCACCAGTAATTAAATATCCCGAAGCCAAACAAATTAATGCAGATGAATAAATTGACCAAGAGTTTGTGCTTAAAAAAAGAAAAATATAACTTTGTATTGTTCCAATAAAAAATCCTAAAGGCGGAGCAAATTGTGCAATATTTTTAAATTCGGGATTAATTAAAGGTATCTTTGGAAATGTCGTATAGAAAATCCAAGAGCCTGCCAAATTTTTTATTAAATATTTTTTGATGAGATAAAAATAGATTCAATATTAAATGATACGTTAGATTAATAAAAAAGGATCAAAAAATTTTATAAATTATCGTGTTTGAATTTGAAATTACATCGAATTGCAGTAATACAGGGGCAAGAACTGGTATATTTCATACACCAAATGGCGAGGTAAATACACCAAAATTTATGCCTGTGGGGACTCTGGCAACGGTTAAGGGAATTTCATCTAAGCAGTTAACCTCTACAGGATCCGAAATGATTCTCTCAAATACCTTTCATCTTCATTTACAACCTGGAGAAAAACTAGTTAAAGAATCTGGCGGATTACATAAGTTCATGAATTGGCCTAAGCCTATTCTTACTGATTCAGGAGGATATCAAGTTTTTAGTTTGGCTAAATTAAACAATATTTCTGATGAAGGAGTGGAATTTAAAAATCCAAGAGATGGTAGTCATGTATTTTTATCACCTGAAAAAGTAATACAGATTCAAATGGATCTTGGATCGGATGTTGCGATGGCTTTTGATCATTGTCCTCCGCATACAGCTAACGAAAATGATATTGAGGACTCTTTACAAAGAACTCATTCATGGTTACAAAAATGTGTCGAGACTCATCAGGAATCTAATCAAGCATTATTCGGCATAGTTCAAGGTGGTAAGTATCCGAAATTGAGAGAATATAGCGCAAAATATACAAGTTCTTTTGATCTGCCTGGAATAGCAGTGGGAGGTGTAAGTGTTGGCGAGGCAGTCGAAGAAATACGAAGTGTAATTAATTACGTCCCGAAATTCTTACCAATAAATAAACCAAGATATTTAATGGGAATTGGCTCTTTAAGAGAAATTTCTTTAGCTGTTGCAAATGGATTCGATATATTTGACTGTGTTTTGCCTACAAGACTAGGAAGACATGGGACTGCATTTTTTAATGATGAAAGATTGAATTTACGAAATGCTCGATTTAAAAATGACTTTTCTCCAATTGATAAAACTTGTAAATGCGAGACATGTAAATCCTATTCTCGAGCGTATTTGCATCATCTAATTAGAAATGACGAAATATTAGGCCTAACCTTAATAAGTTTGCATAATATTGCTCACTTAATAAGATTTACAAATGCAATTTCTACTGCAATTAGAGATAATTGTTTTACAAATGATTTCGCTCCCTGGAAAACATCCTCTATTGCTCACCATACGTGGTAACGTCTTAACATAATTAATTAATTTATCAAAAAAGGTGCTCATTCTACTTAATACATTCGCTGAATTGCCTGAGGCTTATAAGGCCTTTGCTCCAACTGTTGATGTTCTTCCACTTATTCCTTTATTTTTCTTTTTGTTGGTATTTGTTTGGCAAGCTGCAGTTGGATTTAAATAAAATTCTTTTAGTTTAGATTGTAAGCATCAGAAAGGATTTTCAAGTAAAATCGCATCTCCAGAATTTTCTACAGCACACTCTATAAAATCAGCAATTTTTAAAGCTCTTGAGGCTTGCTCACCATCTACCTCAGGAATTTCTTTGCCTTGAACACATTTAAGAAAATGCTCCAGTTCCGCATACAGAGGTTCAATGGAGGTTGTGCTAACTTCTTCGACATATCCATCATTTCTATAAACTAATTCGCCATGTTCTGCAGTATATGATTCATGAGACTTTCTATGGATTTGTAAGGAGTGATTTAGAAAATCAGTTTCTACTAACCCATTTTGACAGTGAGCACTTAAACTTCTAATTTTTTTGTGACTCATTTTGCTGGCCGTTAAGCTTGCAATAACATTATTTTTAAAAACTAAAGTAGCATTGACATAATCTATCAATCCTTCGCTATTTCTGCCTCCAACAGCTGCTAATTTTTGTATTTTTGAGTTTACAAGCTCCAAAACAAGGTCAATGTCATGAATCATTAAATCCATAACTACGGATACATCATTTGCTCTGTCTGCATGAGGACTATGCCTCCGTGCCTCTAAAACAACAATTTCTTCATTATGTACTATTTTATTTAATTCCCTAAACGCAGGATTAAATCTCTCAATATGACCAACTTGTAATAGACAGTTACTTGCATTAGCGGCCTCTATTAAGGATTGTGCTTCCAACTCGTTAGCTGCAATTGGTTTTTCGATGAGTACGTTAGTTCCTCCATTGAGACAATCTAGTCCTACTTTTTGATGAAGTAGTGTAGGCACAGCGATGCAGATAGCATCAACTTTTGGAATTAAGTCCTTATAATCCTTGAACCATTCACATTGAAATTGTTCAATAGCTAATTTACCTCTCTCTTCATTTGGATCTGCAACTCCAATGAGATTTGCATCTTTGAGTAAACTTAGTACTCGAGCATGATGCCAGCCCATATTCCCAATACCTATGACTCCAACCTTTACGGGTGATGAGGTTGGTTGCATAATTTCAAATCCATTTATTTATTATCATTATCCTCTATGGGGAGTCACATTTAGCTTTTGGGAAGAATTATTTTAACACGATCAATTTTTGGACCTGACATAGAAATAACTTCAAATTTCATTTTATTAAAATCTAAAACGTCCCCAATTTTTGGAACCATTTGAAATTTTTCTAGCATAAATCCAGCAAGAGTATGATAATCTGCTCCTTCTGGGATGGAGCATTCTAACTTTTTATTGATATCAATAATTTCTGATTTTCCAGCTATTGACCATTTTTTAGAGAAATTATCTAACATTCTCATGTCTGAACTAATTCTGTTGTTAAGCATTTCCTCTCCAACTATTTCGCCATTTAGATCAGCTGCAGTTATTAGCCCCTCTGTACCACCGTGTTCATCAACTACTAGTAAGAAAGGATTGTAGTCTCTTACTATTGGAAATATTTCTGCTAATGAACATGTTTCTATAATTTTTGTCACTGGTAAAAGGAACGGCTCTAATAGTGTATTGGCTTCCATTTCACCTTTTGAAATTGGCTTAGCAAGATAACGCAAATCTAATACACCTAATACATCATCTAAAGACTCGCCAATCACAAAAAAGCGAGCATGGCGAGTTTTATCAACTTGTTTCATAAGTTCTGAAAAGGTTATATTTTTTGGCAAAGTTACCATTTCAGATCTTGGAATCATTACTTCTTTAACCTGTGTATCTTTTAAAGCAAAAACTCCTTCAAGAATATTCTTCTCATCTGGTTTTAAACCTGTTACGTTATCTGTTTCTATAAGAGTTTCTAATTCTCCAGCAGATAAGCCCGAGTTTAAAGAATCCCATTTGTTATTTAAATTGAACAAGCCTAAACAGGCGCTAGCAAAGAATTCTATTGTTTTCACTATAGGATTCATAGCTTTTCTTACGGCATCAAATATTGTGGTTAATCTTAATGCGGCAGATTCTGGATTGTTAATTACTAAAGCTTTTGGAATTAGTCCAGAAACAAGAGTAACAACTAAAACAACAAATAAAAATAATAGAAGATCATAAAATCTATTTGATAAAATATTGCTTTTCCAATAATCATTAGCCAGGTTATTGCTGAGCCATCCAATTGCAATTAATGAAATTGTTACTCCAAATTGAGAAGCAATTAATGAAGATCTAAAGCGTTTTTGAATTTTTAAAATTGAAAATGCTCCTTTCTTTTTTTCTTCTATTAACCTTAAAACTTTACTTGGCCTTATTAATAAAAAAGATAGTTCACTCGCTGCGAAAAAAGCTGGAAAAAATAAAAGAAATAAAAGTAGAGTTATTTTCATTCAATGACAAATGAATAATGGGGGTGGCGAGGATCGAACTCGCCTTAGCCAAATTATGAGTTTGGTGCATTCACCAGATTGCTACACCCCCAAGGAAATTTATGTAATTTTAATTACATTGAATTTCAATATACAATATAAAAATAATATTTCAAAAAACACCTCATTAGGAAGTTTTTGTGAGATTTCTTTTTTTTCTTCTAATCTTTAAATATAAATTAAACTTTTACTAATGGGAAAATTTTCGGATAAGTATGATTTAAATAAAGCAAAATTGTTAAAACAGTTAATTGAAAAATCTTATAAGAAAGGAAACTTCACTTTATCTTCAGGAAAAAAAAGCAGTCATTACTTGAACTGTAAACCAGTGTCATTAAATGGCGAAGGCTTAAACTTAATAAGTGAATTATTTTTAGATTTAAAGGACTCAAGGTCAAAAGCTGTAGCAGGATTGACATTAGGTGCAGATCCTTTAGTAAGTGGATTAATTGTTAAAGCAGCTTTGAATGGACTAGATCTTGATGGTTTAATAATTAGGAAAGAAATCAAAAAATACGGTACCAAAGCTGGAATAGAGGGCCCTATATTAGAAGAAGGAACTTTGGTAACTGTCTTAGAGGATGTGGTTACAACTGCTGGTTCAGTAATAAAAGCTATAAAAAAATTACGAGAAAATAATTATGTTGTTGAGGAAGTTTTGTCTATAGTTGATAGGCAAGAAGGGGGTTTAGAAGCCCTTGAAGATGAACACGTTAAATTAAAGAGTCTTTTTACAATAAAAGACTTTTTATAATTATTTCAAAATGCAAGATATAAAAAAAAAGTTTTGGCTTGAAAAATTTGATTGTTTTTCAATTACTGGAAAAGATGCCAGAAAATTTTTGAATGGAATAACAACTGGTAATATTCTTAATTCAGAAAATAAAGTTATCAAAACTTGTTGGTTAACTCCAAATGGAATTCTAAGGTCATTAATTGAAATTATTTTTTTAGAAAGAAACATAGAAGTAATTATTTTGGCGGGTAACACTAATGAAATAATTAATTACTTTAATCAAATTATTTTTCCAGTGGATGATGTATTTCTAAGTGAGCCTTTCATAATAAATAGAATTCAGGAAATTGATGAATCAAGTTCATGGAGAACTTACCAGCCTATTTTCTTCAAAAAAGAAGATAAAGAATTTGAAATATATAAATATAAACTAAATTTACTAAATCCCAATGATTTAAAACTTTGGAAGATTAATCAGGCAATACCCTCATTAGGAATGGAAATAAACGGAAAAAATAATCCTCTTGAGCTTGGATTACAAGATCTAATAGATTTTAATAAAGGTTGTTATTTAGGGCAAGAAACAATGTCAAAAATAAAAAATGTTTCTTCTTTAAAACAGGAAATAAGAACTTGGAAATCATTAGAATCTAATTTGAATTTAGACGTTGAAGATAAAAATTTATATATAAATTCTGCTAAGGATATTTCTGTAGGCAAAATCACTAGTTTTTTTATATCAGATTCTCAAATAAAAGGTTTAGCAATGATAAAAAGAAAATATTTAGAGGAAGGAAATTATTTTTTTTCAGAAATTTTTGGAAAAATTATTATCAATAAATCTGTTGGATCAATTTTTCTTTAATTGATCTTTGATTAAATATTCTGCAATTTTTAGAGTAGCCAAACAATCATCTTTGTTATATTGGATAATTTTTTTTAAAAATATTTCGTTTTCTGTAATTTGATATTGAATCCACCAATAAAGTGCTTTCGAGCCACTTACATTTTTCTGCACCCATTCGAACCCAAGCCAATTAGAAACAGTTTTTAAGCCATAGTTTTTTAGTGGTAATATCCAAGACTTTCTTATTAAGGTATGTAAGTCAATAAATCTTGAGGCAAGTGAATCAATTTCTTGATCACTAAAATTTAGGTTTTTAGCAATATTAATTATTGATATTTTTTCAGTTTCTCCGTAATGCAAAACTGGCCATTCCTTTTGTGAAAAAAGTATTTCAATAATTTGCCTGTAAGATTCGCCTTTATTGTTTTTAAGATTTAAGATTGGTTCATAAATAAGATCTTCTTTTTTTATAGACAAATTATTTACTTTTAAAAATCCATATAAAAAATCATGCTTTTCATCTGGGTTTGACTCAATATCAAATATATAAAATCCCGAATATGTTTTTTCTAGTAGATCGTTAGTATTATTTTTATTAGAAATGAAATATGGTTCTCCGTAGATATATGCTTGTGCTTGCTTTACAAATTTGGATGCTTTTTCATTCTTTTGATCGTTGAACTGAGATAATTTCTCGCCAAGTTGTTTTTCGTTATAAGAAGCTAATGTTTGAGTATTAATTATTCCTTTTGCTTTGAGTAATGAGGCCGTTTTAGACCCTATTCCATCTATATCTGTTAGATATCCATTTTCTTTTGCTTCTTTATCACAAAATTTTTGCCAGGAACAAATAGTACATTTTTTTCTATCTTGAGTTATTTCTGGTATGGATCCCCCCAAGCATTCATTCAAATTTAATAAAACATTTAAAACTTTTTTTCTTAATTTTTTATTTAAATAAATTTCTTCAAATTTAACTTTTTTTTCAAAAGTTGAAATTACTAATCCTTTCTCAATTTTAGATTCTTGAAAAGATTCCAACAGCATAGAACTAAAAGCTAAGTCGAATAAATGTTCTTTTGTTGTTTTGTGGCCTAACTTATAAACAGCAGGTAAATATTTATATTCTCCCCATTTACTTTTACCTTTAGTTTTTACAAGTAATTGTGGACGTATTTCTGCGTTTATATTTTGGAAAAGATTCCCTTTGATTTTTAATCCAATTACCCCTTGATAGCCATTTTCACAGGCTTTTAATCCTGTATATATTTCACCATTACAAAATTCAGAGAAAATTTTAAACTGATTAATTTTATCTATAGCTTTATGGGGAGACCAAATTTCATAAGATTTTTTACCCTTAAAATCGAGCCATGCTTTTCTTTTGCATCTTGTAAAACTTTTTAAATGAAGAGAATTCAAATTATTTTTTAAAGGCGGTTTTAAAATTTACTCATATAAATTAGTATAGATAATTAAAAGAATTCAAGTAAATTTTAAATTTGACAGCTGATAAATTAGACAAGATAAAATTTGGAACTGATGGTTGGAGAGGAATTATTGGTTTTGACTTTAACCTGTCGAATCTTTCAAGAGTTGTTGTCGCTTCATGTCAGGAGTTGCATTATCAATACTATAAAGAAGTTAATTCAAAGAAAATTATTATTGGATATGATCGCAGATTCATGGCTAGTGAATTCGCCAAGCAAATAGTACCTTTTGTAAGAGGATGTGGTTTCGAACCGATCTTATCTGATAGCTTTGTTACAACACCCTCTTGTAGTTTCTATGCCAAAGAAGTCGGTTGTCTTGGAGCGTTAGTAATTACAGCAAGTCATAATCCATATAATTGGCTAGGTCTGAAAATAAAGAGCTTTAATGGATGTTCTGTTGACGAATCTTTTACAAGTGAAGTTGAAAAAAGATTAATGCTTGGAAATTCAATTGAAAAAATAGATGGTGTTAATCAATTGGTAGATATTAAGAAATTTCATTTAGATAGAATTAAATCACTATTTGATATTGACTATATTTCCAAGAGATTAAAAAAAATGAAATTGAGAATTTTTGTAGATTCTATGCATGGTTCAGCTGCAAATTGTATGGCTGAAATTTTTGCTTCTAATGATTTAGAAGTTATTTCAGAAATCAGGAAAGATGCTGATCCTTTTTTTGGAGGAAAACCTCCTGAACCTCTTTTGAATTATGCAGATGATCTAAAACAAATATTAATGAAAAATTCAACAAATGAAGTAAAAACTTTAGGAATTATATTTGATGGTGATGGTGATAGAATTGCGGCAATTGATGAAAAAGGAAGATACTCTAGTACTCAAGATTTACTCCCATACTTTATTAGCTATTTGGGCGAAATTAAAAATAATTCTTATCCAGTTTTAAAGACTGTTAGTGGTTCAGATATTATTAAAAATATATCAGAGAGTCAAAATAGAGATGTTTTTGAACTTCCAGTTGGCTTTAAATATATTGCTGAAAAAATGATCAAAGAAAAAATATTTATTGGAGGAGAGGAATCTGGGGGAGTTGGTTTTGGTGACTTTATGCCTGAAAGAGATGCTCTATATGCAGCGATGGTTTTATTAAATGGAATTGCTGAAAAATATCAATATTTATATGAAACCTTAGATGAAATACAAAAAGATTTTGGGCCAAGTTTTTATAAAAGAATTGATATTAAATTTCCAAATCAGTCAGAAAAAAATAACGTAAAAGAATTTATTATAGATAATATTCCTGAGAATATAAATAATCACAAGTTAAAAAGTATCTCAAAAATCGATGGAATAAAGTTGAGAATTGATAAAAATTTTTGGCTTCTTTTTAGATTTTCAGGAACGGAACCTCTTTTAAGGTTATATTGTGAGGCACCAAAAGAATCTTATCTAATTGAGGTATTAGAGTGGGCTCAAGAATTTATAAATTTGGTAGGAAAATAAGGATGAAAAATTTATATTTAGCTAGTAAGAATAAAGGTAAAATTGAAGAATATAAGAAATTGCTTGCTGGAGTTAATTGTAAATTGTTACTCCAGCCAGAATCTTTAGAAGTTGAAGAGGATGGACTGACATTTAGAGATAATGCAATTAAAAAAGCGAGTGAAGTTTCGAGAAAAACGAATAATTTTGCAATAGCAGATGATTCAGGAATTTGTATTGAAGCACTAGGTGGTAAGCCTGGTATTTACTCATCTAGATATGCTGAAAATGATCAGAAGAGAATTGAACGAGTTTTAAGAGAACTTGATGGATTTCAAAATAGAAGTGCTTTCTTTATTGCCAATATTTGTGTTTGTTGCCCAAATGGTGAAGTGATTATTGAATCTGAGGCCAAATGTCATGGCAATATTATTTTGAACCCCAGAGGAAAAAGTGGTTTTGGGTATGACCCAATTTTTGAGGAGAGTTCTACCAGATTAACTTTCGCAGAAATGAATAATAATATTAAAGACTCTTGTAGTCATAGAGGTAAAGCATTAAAAAAAATTATTCCAGATTTAATTGAAATTTTTTCTTAAATTCAATTAACCCAAGATCCATGAAGGCCATGAGGAATTGAAATGGGTAATTCATAAACAGCTAATTCTTTTAAGTCTTTTGCGTCTAATATCACTAAATCGCTTCCTCTTCTTTCTCCGTTCCATAGAAGTATAAATAAAAATCCCTCATCTTCATTTGAAGAGTTTTCTGATGGAACCATAATTGGTTCACTAACAAATCCACTTGGACCTGCTGACCAAGAAATCTCTTCCTTAGAAGTTAAATTTATTTTTTTTATTGCTTGAAGTGGAGCGTTACCCAGCTTTTGAGATGTGCTTGCCATCCAACTAAAAGTTGCTTTTAATCCTAAGTTTTTAGGATTAACAACAGCAAATTCACAACATTGTTCACTGAAAGTTTCAAGTTTACAAGTTTTTGTCTTTAGATCGATAGTTGATCTCTTTAGTTTTCCTTCTGGATATTTATCAAAGTCAATATCTCTAAAATTCTCGTCTGGACCAACTGATGGGAAATCATCATAAAAAATACTATCTAATACGATTTTGGAATCTTTTTCAAATGCGTTTACATGATGAAAAACGAATCCTTCTGGAGCATCTATTGTTAAAGGAGGCTGTCCTCTAAATAATCCACTTTCTCTGGGGATGATAAAAAACTTTGCCTTTTTATTTGGGTTTGACTTTAGACATTGTGCTGCTCCTCTTTGACCCATTACAAATGGAAGAGGATTGAAATCAATAGCATTCTGTAAAAATATTGCCCAATTAGTTGTAATTGCGAAATCATGAAGGAATGCAAAGCCATTAAAGGTATCTTTTCTATCAAAAATGAGCTCTCCAGAATTTGTACCAGTATTATCAAATTCCATTAATCTAATGGTACTTTTTGGACCGGTTTGTACTCCAAAAGTGACTAAAAGTTCTGAAGATGCATTCGAGTTTAGGTCCGTTTTGGGATGGGCACTGAATGCTTCGTTAGGCTTGAGTACCCCTTTTAATGTTGTTAAACCAATAGTGTCAAGACTATCAGGATCCATTGCATGTGGACCGGCTGCTTCCCATAATGCGAGGATTTCATCTCCTAATTTAACGACATGAGTATTAGCTATATTCTTGAATTTTAGATCTAATGCATTATTTAAAATCCCTCCATTTTTTTGTGTCCCAAAAACACCTCTATAAATGAATTTATTTATTTTTTCTTCTTCCAAATAGCCTTTAGTTTTAACAAATCTATTTGTTAAGAACGGCTGACCATTTTCGAACTTTATGGATGTGATCATTCCATCACCGTCAAATGGGTGATGAACCCATTGTCCACCTCTTTCTAATATGCCTGGTCCATTTCTTAATAATGTTCCATTTAAATTTTTGATATTATCACCTTTGCTAATTTTTAGAGGCTCCTTAGTTAGTTCCTTTTCTACATTTTGATACGCACTTGACCAATCTTCTTTATTAAAACTTTTAATTTTATTTATTTTTTTATCTTGTAAATTAGTCACAACAAAATAATTACTTTTATCTATCTTCGCCAAAAATCAACTGAATTGTGGCTGATTCAAAAAAATTCCTATTTTATTGTTTTTCTAACATTCCTTTACTGCTTGGAATTGAATCAGATCTTCTTGGATCTATCTCGGTAGCCATTCTCATTGCTCTTGAAAAAGCTTTAAAGCACGCCTCAACTATGTGATGTGAATTACTTCCTCGTATTTGATTAATATGAAGAGTAATACCGCTGTTATTTACAAAGGCAATAAAAAACTCTCTTACTAGTTCAGTATCATAATTTCCTATTCTAGGGGCTTTTAATTGAAGATCATAAGATAGATGCGGTCTACCAGAGCAGTCTAAAGTGACTTGAACTAATGCTTCATCTAATGGGGCAAAGAAATGTCCAAATCTGCTTATTCCTTTTCTTTCTCCCAAGGCTTTTGAAAATGCTTTGCCTAATGCGATTCCTACATCTTCATTTGTATGATGATCATCAATATGGGTATCTCCAATTGCTTTTATTTTTAAATCAAACAAACCATGACTGGATATTTGATGAAGCATATGATCTAAGAATGGTATCCCGGTATCAATCTCAGAAATTCCATTTCCATCTATGTTTATAAATACAGAAATATCTGTCTCATTCGTTTTTCTTTTTATTTCAGATTGCCTTATGGATGACATTTTTATGCAAAAAACTTAGTTTACATTCCATTAATGCAGTAACCCGCATCAACATAAATTGTTTGGCCTGAAATGCCGCTAGAGAGATCACTTAATAAAAAAGCAGCTGTATTGCCTACTTCTGTTTGAGTGACTGTTCTGCGTAAAGGAGCCTTTTCTTCAACATTGTGAATCATATCTAAAATGCCACCTATAGCAGAACTCGCAAGTGTTCTTATCGGCCCAGCACTTATTGCGTTAACTCTGACTTGTTTTTCGGGACCAAGTTCTGCAGAAAGATATCTTACTGAAGCTTCTAAAGCTGCTTTAGCAACTCCCATCACGTTATAGTTAGGTATCGCCCTTTCTGAACCTAAATAAGTTAATGAGACAACTCCAGCACCAGCACTAAAAAGTGGTTTTGCTGCTTTACATAAAGGTGCTAACGAATACGCACTGATATTAAGAGCCCTATCAAAACCCTCTGAAGTGGTAGCACTATAATCTCCAATCAATTCATCGCGTCCTGCAAATGCTAAGCAGTGAACTAATCCGTCAATTTGCCCCCAATTGTCTTTTATATTTTTAAAGATTTCTTCAATTTGAGCTGGATTTTGCACATCAAGAGGCAAAAATAAAGATGGGTTTAAAGGTTCAGTTAGTTCTCTAACTTTAGACTCGAATCTTCCCTTATCATCAGGCAAATATGTGATTCCAAGTTCTGCGCCAGCTTTTGAAAGTTGTTGAGCGATACCCCATGCTATTGAACGATTGTTGGCAATTCCCGTAACAAGAATTTTTTTGCCAGTTAGATTTAGAAGCATTTTGTTTATTATTTCTAATATTCTCCTATATAAAAGTACCTATCTTTACGGATTACTGCAAAATATACAATAATTTTCAAATATCAAGGAATTCTTAACTTGAACATGGTAAGAACAAATTCTATGGTTTTGGAATTAGGTTTCAAATTACCGAATTTCGAAATGTTAAATGCTAATTCTTCAAAAAATGAATATTTTAATTCTCATAATCTAGATAATCGGCATTTACTTTTAATGTTTATTTGTGCCCATTGCCCATTTGTTAAATATATTGAGAATCAAATTTGCACCTTAAGTAAAGAAATCGAAAATACAGTTCAAACAGTTGCAATTTCTAGTAATGATATTGTCACTCATCCTTCAGATTCTCCAAAAAATTTGAGATTACAATCACAAATACAGGGATGGAGTTTTCCTTATCTATATGATGAAAATCAAAATTTTGCTAAGAAATTAAAAGCGGCTTGCACCCCAGATTTTTATCTTTTTTCAAATAAAGGAGATGGTGATTTTTTATTGTATTATCATGGCCAATTAGACGATAGTAGACCAGGTAATAATATCCCTCTATCTGGAAAAGATTTGCGCTCTGCTGTAAAAGATTTGAATCAAGATAATTCTTATCCTTCAAATCAGATGCCTTCTTTAGGTTGCAATATAAAATGGACTCCTGGTAAAGAACCAAGTTGGTTTAAATGAATTAAAAATTTTTTTACCCATAGAAATATGGTTTAGGGTTAATATATTTACTATGCAGATACCTCCATTTACTTTAAATAGGCAGTTCCAAGAAATTGGCTCTGAAATTGAGATTGAGGTTTCTAAAGTTTTAAAAGGGGGCCAATATATTGGAGGACAAGAAATTGCCAAATTTGAGGAGAGTTTTTCAAATCTGATTGGTGTTGAAAATACTATTGGATGTAATAGTGGAACTGATGCTTTAGTATTAGCTTTGCGCGCATTAGATATTGGCGTGGGCGATGAAGTTATTACCTCATCTTTTAGCTTTTTTGCAACTGCAGAGGCTATTAGTGCAGTTGGTGCTAATCCTGTTTTGGTAGATATAGATCCAGAAACTTATCTCATTAATACTGAACTAATAGAACAAGAAATAAATTCTAATACCAAGGCAATTATGCCAGTTCATCTATTTGGTAATGCAGTAAATATGAACTTAATAAAATCTTTGGCCAAGAAATATGACTTAAAAGTAATCGAAGATTGTGCTCAGGCAACATGCACAATGTGGGAAACTTCCAAAGTTGGTAGTATCGGAGATATAGGCTGTTTTAGCTTTTTCCCTACTAAAAATTTAGGAGCTGCTGGAGATGGCGGAGCAGTAACAACTTCAGATCAGAAGATTGCAAAAAAAATTAGAGAACTGGCTGTTCATGGCAGCCCAATAAGATATCATCATACCCAAATTGGATATAACAGTAGACTTGATACCATTCAAGCTGCCATATTAAACATTAAAATTAAATATATTTCTAGGTGGATTAATAATCGCCAAAAAATTGCTAATAATTACCTTGATTTATTAGAAAAAAATCCATTTATTAGTTTTCCAAAAATTAGCTCTGATTCAATTGCCCATTCTTGGAATCAATTTGTAATCAAATTAAGAAACGATAAATATTTTTTAAATGAAGATTTTTCAAATTTATTTGATACTGATTGCAAAAAATACTATTCCTTAAGAAATTTGGTAAAACAAAAACTTTTTGAAAAAGGTATTAATTCAATTATTTATTATCCAATTCCAATACACGCACAAATAGCTTACAAAAATAAAAATTTTTCTAGAACAAAACTCATTAATACAGAGAGAATTTGTACAGAAGTTCTTAGTCTTCCAATGTTTCCTGAAATTTCTTATGAAGAGCAAGTTTATGTAGCAGAAAATTTAAATAAAGTTTTAAAGAATTGTATAGAGGAAATTCAAATTTCAGCATAAAGTGATTTAAATAATCTTTGTTGTATGTTGTGATGGACAATAGGGCTTGAATAATTATTTTTTTCTAAATTAGATATCTCTCCATTTAATAATTCTGAATTTGACACTTTAGATAATTCAGGAATCCAATATTTTATATATTCGCAAATAGGATCAAATTTTTTTGCTTGGGTATATGGATTAAAAATCCTAAGTGGTTTTGGATCCATACCACTGCTGGCGCTCCACTGCCATCCCCCATTATTTGCAGCTAAGTCGCCATCAACCAAAGTCTCCATAAATTTTTTCTCGCCCATTTGCCAATTGCATATAAGATCTTTTACCAGAAATGAAGCGACTATCATCCTACATCTGTTATGCATCCAGCCAGTACTATTTAGTTGACGCATTGCAGCATCAACTATAGGTACTCCGGTCTCTCCATTGCTCCAATGCTGAAACCATTCATTATTGTTTTGCCATGGAAAGTGATCCCATTTTTTTCTATATGGACCTTTTTCTAGCTCTGGAAAATGAAATAAGCAATGTTGATAAAATTCACGCCAAACAAGTTCTTTTTGCCAAGTTTCAATTGATAGGTAATTTTCTTGATTTGCGAAATTTGAATTTAAATTTAATGTAGCGTTCCAAATTTTTCTAATGCTGATGGTCCCGAATCTGAGAGATGCACTTAGAAATGATGTCCCATTATTGGAAGGAAAATCTCTTGCAGAATTATAATGATATATTTTTTTTTCGTTAATAAAGTTTTCTAATAATGTTACTGCTGCATTTTCTCCAGGTCTACATGGACAAATATTCGAACCAGGAAATTTGATATTTTTAATAAATTTCTCTAGAACCGAATCAGATGAATTTATTGTCTTATTTTCTTTGAGTTTATTATCTATATCTTTAAAGTGGAAAACAACATTATCTTGCTCATATGAACCTAATAAATTCATTTTTGATTTAAGGTTTTTATAAAAAGGTCCATAAACTGAATAAGGTTCATTTTTCCCGGAAAATATTTTTAAAGGTTCTACTAATAAGTGATCCCAAGTTTCAATAACTTGAATATTTTGTTCTTTTAAAATTTTTTTTATTTGTAAATCGCGATTAATCTCATAAGGTTCAATTGATCTATTCCAAAAAACAAATTTCGCATCTATTTTCTTTGCTAATTGAGGAATTATTAATACAGGATTTCCTTGATCAATGACTAATCTACTACCCATTTTTTTCCAATTATTTCCTAATTCTTGGAGCGAATTTCCTATAAACCAAGCTCTTGAACTTGCATTGAAATCGTGAGAGTAATTTTTATCAAATATATAAGTTGAAGTAATAGCATTTGATAATGAAAATGCTTTGATTAAAGCTTGATTATCAAATATTCTCAAATCCTTTCTATGCCAAAAAAGTATTCTAGGTTTATTCATAATTTATCTAAAAATTGTTTAGCTCTAAACCATGCCGTCACGGTTTTTGCATCAAGAATTTCATCCCCACTAGAAATAAGATGATCTAGTTCGTTGGGATCTAAAATTAATACTTCTATATCTTCATCTAAATCTCCTTGAACCTCGGAATTCAGTTTGTTTAAATCACGAGCTAAAAATAAATAAATTTCTTCATCTGCATACCCAGGAGCAGGGACAAGAGTTCCTAGTTCATCCCATTTGTTTGCACTGAATCCAGTCTCTTCTTGTATTTCTCTTTGAATTGAATTGATAGGTGTTTCACCTATTTCTAATGTACCTGCTGGAAATTCTAATAAATACCTTGAAACAGCAAATCTATATTGCCTAAGAATGATAACTTTATTGTCTTTTGTAATAGGTACGGCTAATGCTGCCCCTGGATGCTTAATGTATCCATATTCACCTTCATGCCCATTTGGAAGCTCAATTCTATTTATTTCGAAACTAAATTTTTTTGACTTTAACTCAGATATTTTTTCTTTAAAAATGGATTTTTTTATAAGGTTTTTGTTGACCATGAATTTTAAATAAAAACAGCCTAACAGTTATTTTTTTGTTTTGTAAATCAATTAATAGACCATTTTGGGTTATCAAACTTTGTTATTTTTTGGCTTCTACTTAAGATTTCAGAAAGTGGTGTAATAACGAAATTCCGATTCATGAATCTAGGGTGAGGTATTGTTAATTCCTCGTCAACCGTATGAAAATCTTCCCACCAAAGAATATCTAAATCGAGACATCTTGATAGCCATTTCTTACCCTTTGGCGTCTCTTCTCTTCCGAAAAATTTTTCTAACTTTTTTAGCTCTTTTAAAAGCAATTTCGCGTTTTTATTTGATGGTTTAGGGAAAGAATTACTTTTTATAAGTAATAGAGTATTTAAATAATTTGGCTGCTCATTTTCAACACCATGAGGTAATGTCTCATAAATTGAAGACCAAAAAAAGTTTGCATGAAATTTGCTTTTCCCTTCTTTTTTTTCGTTGGAACTATCTCCCCACTCATTTATTATTTCCTCTATTTTTGGTTTGCAAATCAATAGTGACTCAAGAGGGCTTCCGAATTTACTATCAATATTTGCTCCGAGGGATATACATAGTCCATTTTTGATATTAAGATTTGATAATTCCACTACAAAAAACAAAGTTATTGGATAAATTCTATATCAGGCATTTTTAAAGTGATTTTGAACCCCGAGTTAAGAGAAAAAGGAGAAATAAAAGATTTAATGAAGTCAAAGGATTCTTTTAGAGCTTTCCCTTTGGCGGCAATTACAGGTCATAGCTTATTGAAATTATCTTTACTTTTGGCAGCAGTTGATCCCAGTTTAGGGGGAGTGATTATCGCTGGCGGAAGAGGTACTGGCAAGTCAGTATTAGCTAGGGGTTTGCATACTTTACTCCCTCCTATAGAGGTATTAGATAATGAATTAATACTGGAAAAGCTAACTAAGATAAATAGTAATATTTCATTAAGACCTATTGGTAGGAATCTAGATCCAGATAAACCAGAGGAATGGGATATTAGTACTAATAAATTGTTGGAGGAGGTAATTGGAAGTGATTATTTGAATCAAATTGAAGAAATTCCGAAAAAAGTAAGAGAGGCTCCCTTTATTCAAGTTCCCATTGGCATAACTGAAGACAGGCTTGTTGGATCAATTGACGTCGCGGCATCATTAAGTACTGGGGAACAAGTTTTTCAGCCTGGAATTTTGGCAGAGGCACATAGGGGTGTTCTTTATGTAGATGATATAAATTTATTGGATGATGGTATTGTAAATTTAATTCTTGAAGCTACAGGAAGAGAGAAAAATAATATTGAAAGAGATGGTTTAAGCCTTTCTCATCCTTGTAAGTCACTTTTAATAGCAACTTATAATCCTGAAGAAGGTGCTTTAAGAGATCATGTTTTAGATCGTTTTGCAATTGTGCTTTCCGCAGATCAATCTATTGATAATGCTCAAAGAGTTGAGATTACAAAATCTGTTTTATCACACGCAGAAAATAATATTAAATTTTCAGAAAAATGGTCGGAAGAATCCGATAATTTATCTACTCAATTAATCTTAGCCAGGCAATGGTTAAAGGATGTCAAGATAACAAAAGAGCAAATAACCTATTTAGTGAATGAAGCTCTTAGGGGAGGAGTAGAAGGGCATAGATCAGAATTATTTGCAGTAAAAGTAGCAAAGGCTAATGCAGCTCTTCGAGGCGATGAGAATGTAAATTCTGAAGACCTAAAAGTCGCAGTAAGGTTAGTTATTCTTCCACGAGCAATGCAAATACCTCCAGACGATGATGATATTCAACCACCCCCTCCAGAGGATCAGAGTCCCCCACCTCCACCTCAATCAAACAATGAAGAGTCTGAACCTGAGACTAATGAAAATGATAATGAGCAAGACCAAGAACAAGAAGAAGATAATTCTGATGGAGAAGAAGAATCTACTCCCGAAATACCTGAAGAGTTTATATTAGATCCTGAGGCATGTATGGTTGATCCTGATTTATTGCTTTTCTCATCAGCTAAAGCAAAAGCTGGAAATAGTGGAAGTAGATCAGTGATATTTAGTGATAGTAGAGGAAGGTATGTTAAACCTATTATTCCAAGAGGTAAAGTAAAAAGAATTGCGGTAGATGCGACTTTGAGAGCTGCCGCTCCTTATCAAAAATCAAGAAGACTAAGGAATCCTAATAAATCAATAATCATAGAAGAAAATGATTTTAGGGCTAAGCTTCTTCAAAAAAAGGCGGGTGCTTTAGTCATTTTTCTTGTTGATGCTAGCGGTTCTATGGCTCTTAATAGAATGCAAAGTGCTAAAGGTGCAGTTATCAGACTTTTGACAGAGGCATATGAGAATCGAGATGAAGTTGCGCTAATTCCCTTTAGAGGTAATCAGGCAGAAGTTCTTTTGCCTCCAACAAGATCAATAACTGCAGCGAAAAGAAGGCTAGAAACGATGCCTTGCGGGGGTGGATCGCCTTTGGCTCATGGACTAACGCAATCAGCAAAAGTAGCGAAAAACGCTCTTTCTACTGGAGATATAGGTCAAGTTATTGTTGTTGGAATTACCGATGGAAGAGGCAATGTTCCATTAGGATTATCTCTTGGACAAAATGAGGTTCAAGAAAACGAAAATACAAATGCAAATTTAAAGCAAGAGGTTCTTGATATTGCAGCAAAATATCCCATGCTTGGGATTAAACTTTTGATAATTGATACAGAAAGAAAATTTATTGCAAGTGGCTTTGGTAAAGAATTAGCAGAGGCAGCTCAAGGGAAATATGTTCAACTGCCAAAAGCTACAGATAAAGCAATCGCAGCTATGGCATTAAATGCTATAAATGAATTTTAAATATTTTTCATGGATAAATTTCGTTAAGGAATTTTGAAAGTCCAATCGTTAAATCTCTTATAGATTTGGTTAATTCTTTATCTTGAGTTAATTTTTTAAAATCATCGCTCATATCATCTATTTTGGTTGAAATAGATCTAGCAGCATTTATTGTCAATTTAATATCATTAAGCGTTTCTTTGTCGTCGATAGTAGACAAAATGTTATTCAAATGATTAGCAGCAATTGAAAATTCTCTTATTAAAGGTTCAACTCTTTCTATTTCTTTTTTCGATAAATAAATTAATTCATCAAGATTTTCTTGCGTTTTGTCAAATTGATCAATTGAGTTGAGGACGTTCTCAATTAAGTTTTCTTGATTTGTTTCTTTTAAAAGTTGGCTTATTCTATTAGTTATATTTGAAAGACTTGATAGTTGCTTACCTGTGATAGTGTCTCCCTGACAAATAATTAATTTGTTATCACATTTTTCGGATATAGGTTGTGCAACGTTTTTAGGAATCGTCTTTTCACTAGTTTCTAAAGCAACTTGCACATCTCCTCCAAGGAAAGAATTTGTAACTACCCTTGCAAATGCTGGCCTAGGGAGAATAATTTCAGGATTATTTAAAACTATTTTTGCTTTAATTGATTCATTAGTGAACAAGATATCTTCTATTGATCCAACTAAGATTCCTCTGTATGTAACTGGAGATTTTTTTGATAAACCGCTTGCATTATTGAATTCAGCAAAGAGGTACCAATTTTTTGAGGATAATCTTACTCCTCTTAGCCAAAAAGAAAAAAAAGTGAATATTAAAATACCCCCTAATAAGGAAAAACCAACTATTGAATCTCGTAAGCTTCTACGCATAATATCTAAATGTCTTTGGGTTGCATTGGACCATCAAGTTTCCCATGCCTAAATTGAAATACATAGGGATCTTTACTCTCTTTAAATTCATTAATCGAGCCTGCCCATCTAAATGTGCCTCCATAAAGCATTAAAACTTTATCTGACGTTCTCTCTATAGTACTAAGAACATGGCTAACCACAATAGATGAACCGCTAGCTTTATCATTTGTTTTATTAATTAAATCTTCAATTCTTGATGAGGCAATGGGATCAAGGCCGGCAGTTGGTTCATCAAAAAGTAATAAAGGTTTAGACTTTGAATTAAGAGTTTGATCAGTAATTAATGCTCTAGCAAAACTTACTCTTTTTTGCATTCCACCACTTAATTCATTTGGAAGTTTATTCTCAACATTAAATAGCCCCACCTCAGCTAAGCATTCAAGTACTATTTCATGAATTAACTTTTTAGATAGGTTTTTATTTCTTTTAAGGAGAAAACCTACATTTTCTTCAATAGTTAGAGAACCTAACAAAGCGGGGTTCTGAAAAACTAGTCTTACGTCAGGAGGATTATTTTGATCTAATCTCAAATATGTTTGCTTCTCACCGAATATTCTTAATTCTCCTTTGGTAGGTAAAATCAGTCCTGCTAAAATTTTTAATATGGTTGATTTACCAGAACCAGAGGGGCCAACTATTGCTAATTTCTCTCCATCATTAAGTTGAAAATTTATTTGATTTAGTACATTAACTTCCCCCCAGCTTATTGAGAGGTTTTTTGTTTCCACTGCAGGCTTTGATTTTTTCAAAACTTATATAAAAACATTTATATATTTCATTTTGCCTATTTTTTGAAATAAAAAAAGGATGTATGAATTTGATTTATAATGAATTCATATAGTTTTTTTATTTGAGAAAAATCATTTAAGAGGTTTTTAAATGAATAAGGGTAAAAAAAGAATTAGAAGGTACTATAAAAATTTTAAAAAGTCTAATTTTGTCTTGTTGAGCAAAATCTTAAGAATTTTGAGTTGGCTTTTGCCAGGATTGGTAATAAAAAGATGGATGTTTACATCTGCTATAGGATTTTTGACTACATTATTAGGCTTTGTAATTTGGACAAATTTAAGACCTATCTATTGGCTTATTGAAATCTTTTTTGGTGTAATAACAGGTTTAACAAGTATTTTGCCTGTTTCATTAATGGGACCATTGATTTTTTTTGTTGGACTATTATTAATTGTGATTGGACAAAATAGAAGTATTAATTCTATTCAAAAAGCGCTTGTTCCAGAAAAAGATACATTTCTAGTTGATGCATTAAGAGTTAAAAGCAAATTAAATAGAGGCCCAAATATTATTGCAATTGGGGGAGGTACAGGCTTGTCTACTTTACTGAAAGGATTAAAGAATTACAGTAGTAATATTACGGCAATCGTAAATGTATCCGATGATGGCGGAAGTAGTGGAATTCTCAGAAAACAACTAGGTGTGCAACCTCCAGGAGATATTAGAAATTGCTTGGCAGCCTTATCAAACGAAGAACCTACTTTAACTAGATTGTTTCAGTATAGATTCTCAGGGGGAAGTGGTCTGGAAGGTCATAGTTTTGGAAATCTATTCTTGTCAGCCTTAACAACAATTACAGGTAGTTTAGAAAAAGCAGTTCAAGCCTCTAGTAAAGTTTTGTCAGTACAAGGTCAAGTTTTACCTGCAACAAATATTGATGTTATGTTATGGGCCGAATTAGAAGATGGTGAAAAAATTTTCGGTGAAAGCAAGATTAGTAAATCTAAAAAATTAATTTCGAGGATTGGTTACCTTCCAGAAAATCCTTCAGCTCTTCCGAGTGCTCTTGAATCCATTAAAGAAGCTGATTTAATTGTTCTTGGCCCAGGTAGTCTATACACTTCTTTGTTGCCTAATCTTTTAGTACCAGAGATAGTAGATGCATTATTGCAAAGTAATGCTCCCAAAATTTACATAAGTAATTTGATGACTCAGCCTGGAGAAACAGATGGACTTGATGTCTATCAACATATCAAAGCAATAGAAAAACAATTATCAAATTTTGGAGTTAATACTCGAATTTTTAACTCAATCTTATCTCAGATTCAATTTGAAAAGTCTCCATTAGTAGACTATTACGCAAGTAGAGGGGCAGAGCCTGTCAAATGTAATAAAGGAAAGTTATTATCTGAGGGTTATTATGTTTTGCAAGCACCACTATATTCAAAAAGAATAACTCCAACACTTAGACATGACCCAAGAAGACTAGCAAGAGCAGTTATGTTTATTTACCGCAAATTAAAAAAATTAAACTAATAAGCATCTTGAAGTTCATAGAAATCTGGCTGAATATAATCTTTTCGTAATGGCCATCCTCTCCAATCTTCAGGCATTAATAGTCTTTTGGGATTGGGATGATCAATAAAATTTATTCCATACATATCAAAAGTTTCTCTTTCTTGCCAATCACTTCCTTTAAAAATTTCATACAAACTAGGGATTGATAAATCAGAATCTCTTTTTAAGAAAACTTTTAATCTGACTTCTTTAATTTTTTCAATTTTTTGTAAATCATCAACAGTTATAAAATGGTAGAAACTTACAAGGTTTTTGCCTGGTCCCTCATCATATCCTCCTTGACATTGGAGATAGTTGAAACCGTAATTTCTCAAGGCAGATACTGCTTCATATAATTTGCTAGGTTCCACAGAAATGTTTTCAATTCCTATATGGTCATGGGATAAAGATTGATTTGGAATTCCATCTTTAGTCAAAGATTGGCTTATGATCCCTTCTTTCTCAATTGAAGTATCTGAGGATGTGGCTATACCGTCTTTTTCCATTAATCTTCTACAGAATTAATAATTTCAGTATTTTCAGGTAATTCAGTTATTTTTTCTTTTTTGGAAGGGGGTATTACATTAGCTGAAGTTTTGTTTAGATATTCACCTGTATTTTCTGAGAAAACGAGATTCATTTCGTGATCAGATGTTATATATCTGTGAGTTTGTTCTGTTTTTGTGCGTTCTAAAATTGATTCATTACCAACTTTTTTTCTTAATTTAATTACAGCATCAAAAATCGCTTCTGGTCTTGGTGGACATCCTGGGAGGTATAAATCAACTGGTATCAATTTATCAACGCCTCTTACAGCAGTTGTAGAATCTGCACTAAACATTCCCCCTGTAATTGTGCAAGCACCCATAGCGATAACGTACTTTGGTTCAGGCATCTGCTCATAAAGTCTTACAAGCGCGGGTGCCATCTTCATTGTTACTGTGCCTGCAACTATTAGCAAATCTGCTTGCCGTGGTGAGCTTCTAGGTACTAATCCAAATCTATCAAAATCAAATCTTGATCCAATTAAGGCGGCAAATTCTATAAAACAACAAGCTGTTCCATAAAGGAGGGGCCATAGACTACTTAACCTAGCCCAATTATGAAGATCGTCTAAACTTGTCAATATAATGTTTTCGCTTAAATCTGTAGTAACTTGGGGTGCTTCAAGAGGATTACAAGTTCCTTCTCGGATTTCTCTTATTGCTTTTGGGGATAATTGTGGATTCAATTTTTTAACTCCATTCTAAAGCACCTTTTCTCCATGCGTATGCCAGGGCAATAACAAGTATTGCAATGAAGATTAAAGCCTCAATAAAAGCTAATAATCCTAATCTATTGAAGGCAACAGCCCAAGGATAAAGGAATACTGTCTCAACATCAAATATAACGAAAACCAAGGCAAACATGTAATAACGAATATTAAATTGAATCCATGCTCCTCCAATAGGCTCCATTCCAGATTCATATGTAAGTTTTCTTTCCCCTGTTCTGCCTTTTGGGGCAACGATGAGATTAGTAACAAGAGCTAATACTGGAACAGCTGCGGCAATAAGAAGGAAACCTAAAAAGTATTCATAGCCAGTTAATAAAAACATCTTAAAAAATTAATTTTGAATAAAAGTCGCTTAATTAAGCAAAATCTTTTAAAGTTCTTAAAGAATAATAATAAACCGTGAGTGAAAACATTCAACCAGCCTCTGAGGAAAACAAAATAGTTGAAGACTTTGAGAAAGAAAAACTTTCTGAAAATCCCTCAGGAGTAAATGTTGAACAACCTAATCTTAATCTAGAACAAAATAGATTCGAATGTAGAAGTTGTGGATATATTTATGATCCGTCTGAAGGAAATAAAAAATTAAACATACCTAAAAATACTCCTTTTTCAGATTTGGATGGGAATACCTTCGCTTGCCCTGTTTGTCGAGCTGGTAAAAATTTTTATAAAGATATAGGTCCTAAATCTAAACCTAGTGGTTTTGAAGAAAATTTAGTTTATGGGTTTGGTTTTAATAGTTTACCTCCTGGACAAAAAAATATATTGATTTTTGGAGGTCTAGCGTTTGCTGCTGCGATGTTCCTTTCTTTGTACTCTTTGCATTAATATATACAAATGAAAAAATTTATTACTAGTATTCCCAATCTTCTTTTATCAGTTCTTCTTTGTTTTGTATTGAGCAGTTGTTCATCTACAGGAGTAAAGATGAGTGATAGTAGCCCTTGGAAAACAATTCAGTTTGAGGACCAGGCTAATGCTTTAGATGTTGATTTTATAGATGATAAAAATGGATTTTTAGTAGGTTCTAATAGACTTATTATGGAATCTAATGATGGAGGAGAAACTTGGGAAAAAAGAAACTTAGATTTACCAAGTGAAGAGAACTTTCGTCTCCTAGATATTGATTTTAAAGGTGAAGAAGGATGGTTAATTGGTCAGCCTTCATTAGTTATGCATACACTTGATGCGGGAAAGAATTGGACACGTTTATCTCTAGGTAACAAATTACCAGGCCAACCATTTCTAATAACAACTGTCGATGCTGGTGTTGCAGAATTGGCTACCACTGCAGGTGCTATTTATGAAACATCAGATAGTGGTGAATCATGGAATGCAAAAGTTGTTGATGCATCTGGTTCTGGAGGTGTAAGAGATTTAAGAAGAACTAATAGAGGAGATTATGTCAGTGTAAGTAGTCTAGGTAATTTCTTTTCTACTTTGGAAATGGACAGTAATGCATGGATAGCTCATCAAAGAGCTAGTAGCAAAAGAGTTCAAAGTATTGGTTTTAATCCAGAAGGAAGTTTATGGATGCTTTCTAGAGGGGCAGAAATTAGATTTAATGAAGATACTAATGACCTAGAAAATTGGTCAAAACCCATTATACCAATTCTTAATGGATACAATTACCTAGACATGGGATGGGATCCAAATGGTGATATATGGGCTGGCGGGGGTAATGGAACTTTAATAGTAAGTAAAGATCAAGGTAAAACTTGGAATAAAGATCCTATTGCTTCTGAATTGCCCACAAACTACATTAAAATAGTTTTTCTTGATAAGGACTCTTTAGACAAGCAAAAAGGATTCGTACTTGGCGAGCGTGGTTATATCCTTAAATGGAATAGCTAACTTTGAATAATTTGAGTAAATAGTAAAAAAAAAATTAATTTTTGAAAGATTTAGCAACTGTCTGTAACCAACCTGTTAATTTCTTCACGAACTTATGATTTTACACTGTAAGATCAAAGGGTAAACATTTGTGATTATGGCCGCAGGTTCAACGGGTGAACGCCCATTCTTTGAAATAATCACCAGTATTAGATACTGGATTATTCATGCAGTAACATTACCAGCTATTTTTATAGCAGGCTTCTTATTTGTATATACAGGCTTAGCCTACGATGCTTTCGGAACTCCTCGTCCAGATAGTTATTTCCAATCATCTGAATCTAAAGCACCTGTCGTAACACAAAGATATGAAGCTAAATCTCAACTAGATTTAAGAACAAAATAACAATGACTAATTCTCAAGCTCCAATGCAGGCTGCGGAAGTCCGCGTTTATCCTATATTTACTGTCCGTTGGCTAGCAGTTCACGCTCTAGCTATTCCATCAGTATTCTTTTTAGGTTCTATTGCTGCTATGCAATTCGTAGCCCGATAAATTTAACTATCATGCAAGTAAACGAAAATCCTAACAAAGTTCCAGTTGAACTTAATCGTACAAGCCTTTATTTAGGCTTATTATCAGTCTTTGTATTGGGAATTTTATTTTCCAGCTACTTTTTCAATTAAATTAAAATCATGAGTAAATTAAAAGGACCTGATGGAAGAATTCCAGATAGACTTCCAGACGGTAGACCAGCAGTTGCATGGGAAAGAAGATGGACTGAAGGAACCCTTCCTTTATGGCTTGTTGCTACAGCAGGTGGAATTGCAGTTATCTTCGTTTTAGGAATATTTTTCTATGGCTCATACCAAGGTGTAGGAGCTGGAGGTTAATAATTCCTTACCTTGACCGGACAATCACATATATCTAATAAGGTTAATAAGAATCAGTGAATATCCTTAGCTTCTCTTTTGTGGAGCTTGGGATATTTTCTTTTTGGGTTATCAATCCATCTTTTAATGAAAAATGTGACTTACTTTTTGGTCTTTCTTTTTCAATTAATTTTGCTACTTCAAATATTATTTTATTAGCCACTTCAGTATTAGATCTAAGATTATCCAAAACCATCTCTACAGAAACTTCTTGATGAGTTTGATGCCAGCAATCATAATCAGTAACCATAGATAATGAGGAGTAAGCTATTTCAGCTTCTTTAGCTAATCTTGCTTCTGTATGGTTCGTCATTCCAATTATTGAACATCCCCAACTTCTATATAAATTAGATTCTGCTCTAGTTGAGAAAGCGGGACCTTCCATTGCTAGATAGGTGCCCCCTCTATGCAATTGTCTACCTCCAGGAATATTTTTTTCTCCGATTTCACTTAATATACGTGATAAATTTGTGCAGAAGGGATCACCCATAGTTACATGTGCCACCGCTCCTTCGTTAAAAAAGGTTGCAGGTCTATTTTTTGTCCGGTCTATAAATTGATCTGGAACCACTATATCAAGAGGCCTTATCTGTTCTTGTAATGAACCAACTGCTGATGGAGCTATAATCCATCTTACTCCTATTGATCTTAGAGCCCAAATATTAGCTTTGTAAGGGATTTCAGAAGGATTTAATCTATGTGTTCTGCCATGTCTAGGAATGAACGCTATCTCTAGATTTCCAAGATTATATACTTTTATTGAATCAGAAGGTTTACCATAGGGAGTATTGATTTCTAGTTCTCTTAAATACTCTATTTGATCCATTGAATAAAATCCACTCCCACCAATCACTCCTAATCTTGATTTTTCAATTGGCAATAGATGTTCTTTATTCATAGTGATGTAAATGACTTTTAATCATCTGGTACTAATTGGAGGAGGACACACAAATGTTCTTTTATTGAACAAATGGTTAATGTGTCCGAAATTAATGCATCAACTAGAAATG
>MWOX01000122.1 GCA_002026005.1 Prochlorococcus sp. HOT208_60m_808M21 | reverse complement strand
AAGCTGCTCAAGCTAACGGTCGTAAAGAAACTGTTTCTTACTTAAACCGTGCTGCTAAAATCAAGTCAAAACTTTACTCAACTTCTAAACTAAATTGCTTTAGATGTAATGGAGCAGGTTTTCTAAGAATTTCATTAGATGAAACTAAAACCTGTTTATCTTGTTACGGTAAGGGATTCTTAATAAAAGAAAATCAGCAGGTTTAAAATTTTTATTCTTCATGAAAGATCTCATTCAAGCTCACAAAAAATTAATTAAAACAGTAAAAGAGCAAATGGGATTTTCTGATTATGGGATGTATTGGTTGGCTTTCCTGGAAGGGGGTCTAACTATATGGCTGCTTGATAGAATATTTTTCCACTGGTTAAAGTTTTAATTTTTATTTAGGTCAAAAAAATTTCTACAGGAATTAAATAAATTAATTTATCGAAACCATTTGAAAAGTTGTAGGATGGTCAAAAACTAAAATGCAATTACTTGGATTAATTCTTCTTCTAGCTAGTAGCTGGTATTTATGGAAATTAACATCTAACTTTCTTGATGAACCAACAAAAAAAGAACTGACTAATAGTTTAAATAACCTCAAAAATAAATTCTCTGAGGGGAAACAAAATTTCTCTAAAGCAAAAATAAGCGAAGCTTGGGAAAAATACAAAGAAGAAGGTGGTGCTTTATCTAATAAAGAAAAAAGCTAGTGGACTTTTTTATTATTACAAGTCTCACTAAAGATATTTCTAGAATTGATCTAATTGGTATTTTGTTTGGTCATTTAATTTTTGGTGTTGCATTGACACAGCTTTTAGATTGGAAGTGGTTAAAGGACCTTATGAGTGAAGAAGATAAAACAAGGATGCTTAAAAGTTATACATGGAAAGACTTATTAGTAGATGGAGCAATTGTCACGGTAGTTCTAGGAATAATCTTTATGATAATTAGCATTTTTCTATAAATGAACGTAACTTACATCCTTTTAGTTTTTTTTAATGATATCAATTGTGATTTTCACTCAAATAATCAATTCCTCCGATAAATCAAAATAAATGACAGAAGTAGTTAGCAACTCCTCAACTGGATGGTACTTAATCGCTATAGTAAGCACTTTATCTTTTTTAGCCTTAATTTACTTCGGCCAAAAAAGATAGAGTAAATTTTGAAAGACTATTTAAATTCATAAAAAAAGCTCTGCAACTTCATGAGATGCAGAGCTTTTAATTATTAAGTAACTGATTTATATAAATCTATTTATTATAAAACCTTTTTTCTTAATCAAAGAAAAAGAGACCGATGAATGTGATGAAGATACTGAATTCACGGTCCCTTTGATAACCGCATTTTTCGGTAGATACGACAATGAATCACCTCCTTTACTAATGTTTTTTCCAAAGATAACTAAAAGAATGAAACAAGGAAAGAAATTCGTTAAAAATTTAAAAGTTTTTTAACAAATTAACAATATAAATCTCTTAAAAATAAAAATATAGATATTACCAAGGCAAAACCTCTCCGTTGGCATGCCAAAACGTACCCGAGTTATTTTTATTTAAAGAATCAATACGTTTTAAAAGGCCATTTGCTGATTCTTCAGGACTAATTCCATTTCTTGTAAAGCCAGTCATTCTTGTACTCACTAACCCAGGATGCAAAATAGCTACATAAATATCTTCCCTTGATAAATCTATAGAAAGTGATTTTGCTGCCATTGACAAAGCCACCTTAGACATCCTGTAACCATAAGAACTTCCAGATGAATTATCTTCAATAGATCCCATTCTACTTGTGATAAAAGCAACTTTAGAAGATCTTTTTAAAAGGTGTTTAAGTGATTGGGTCATACATATTGGGCTCAATGCATTAACTTCAAATTGCCGCAAAATACTTTTTTTATCTAAGTTTTCGAAAGAATTAAATTCATAAATTCCTGCATTATGAATTAAGCAATCTAAATTAACTCCAGATAGTTTTTTACACAAATTTGTTATCGACTCATCAGAAGAAATTTCTATATTCTCTTCAATTCTCACTCCTAAATCTCTAAGTTCTTTTGAAGCTTTCCTACACGTTGCAATGACATTATCTCCCCTCTTATGAATTTGCCTACATAGTTCTAATCCAATACCCCTATTTGATCCTGTAATTAGAAAAGTCGACATCTCTAAACAAAAATAAAAAATTAATCTAAATCCAAATATAGAAGAAAACGAACTAGAAAAAGAAAAAATTTATAGAATTCCTTATTAGATGTTTTAAGGTTATGATGGAATATGAAATTTAAAAAATTTTATAAAAGAAAGCAAAGATATTTTTATCATCAAAATTTAATATATGGAAATTTTCAATCAAGAATTTATACAAGAGATTATTAGACTAACGTGGAGAAATCCTGCTTTCATGGCTATAGCTATCGCGTTAGTTTGGCTTATCCCACAATTATTTATCAGAAAAATAATGGCAAAAAAATATGAAAGAAGAAAATTAGAAATTCAGAAAAATAAAATTCAGAAGCTTTACCCAACTAATACTCCTAAATAAGATTATTGTTTATAAGATGATCTAATGAATCAAAAAAAATACTTTTTGCATCTAATTAAAATATGACCTACAAAATAATTAGAATTGATGGGAAAGATGACGAATTAACAGCTCAAATTTTTGATA
>MWOX01000121.1 GCA_002026005.1 Prochlorococcus sp. HOT208_60m_808M21 | reverse complement strand
GGTAATATAAAAATTGCAATTGTTAGACCTCTTTTATGTTTCGCTACAGCATCTATCCTACTTTTAATTAGTAATAACATTGCATCTCAAGAACAAATAGCAGTTAATGTAATTTCGAGAGTAGGTATATTTAACTTATTCTTAGGTTTCTTAAATTTGATTCCAATTGGTTCTTTAGATGGGGGGGATTTATTAAAAAGTATTATTTGGCATTTCTCAGGGAGTAAAAATAAAGGAAGAAATTTCCTCAATAAAGTAAATTTATTATTATCTTTTTTTGTTTTATTTTTTGGGATAGTTTGTTTATTTAGATTTAACTTTTACTTTGGTTTTATTCTTTCTTTTTTGGGCTTAATTGGAGTTAATTCTTCAAAATCTGAAAGTCAATTTTTTAAAATTGAAAACATACTTAAATTTAGTAAAGTTTCTGAGATCAAATTAAAGCCTTTGAGGAAAATTGAATACGATTCAAATTTCTCAGAATTTAATACATTAATAAAAAATAAAAAGGATGCATCGGATAAATATTTTTTTGTTACGAATAATGGTAGATGGACCGGTTTTGTTGATGAGAATATTTTAAAAACTGTTTCCTTAAAAAAATGGGAAAGGAACTTTGTTGGAGATTTTAAGAAACCGATCGATAGTTTTGAAACTGTATCTTATAACGATAAATTATGGAGAACTATAGAAAGACTTGAAGAAACAAATGATGGGTTTTTGTTGGTTCTCAATGCTGCAGATATCCCTTTGGGTATAATTGATAGGTCAAAAATTGGAAACTTTGTATTGAATAAATTAGGTTTTAATTTGCCTTCAGAGATTGTTAACAAATTAAACTTTAAAAATCATTATCCCTTAGGAATTGAATTGCCAAGAATAATTAATTCAATGAAGCAGAAAGGAGATCTTTAATAATTCTTGTCATTAAAATTTTCTATTTTTTATTATCTATAGCAACATTTTTGAAATTTATATTTGGTTTATTTTTCAGGAACGAATTTCTCAAATGTTGAACTATTTCATCATTTGTTAGTTTTAAATCTACTTTTGGTGGAGCTTCTTCTTTGAATAATTTGAACCACAACTCTTTTGAAGGATTTGTTTGAATCTCTCCATGTTGAAGGAATGCACCTTTTTTACGAAGTTGGGCACTACCTATTCTCTTGAACCCATCCTGATCAACTAAATCAGAAATTAATGAAGTCCCAAAACAATTCGTTTTAATGCTTGATTTTCGTGAATTACCATATCGTAAGTTTAGACCTATTTCTCTGAAACTTTTAATTAGCCAATTATTAACCATTTCATAACTTAAGACTTTATAGTAAGTTTTTTTAAATGTTAATGCATATGTTATGCCTCCTGAATGCAGAACAGCACCCCCTCCAGAGGGACGTCTAACAATATTAATTTCCCCATTTGATAATAAATTTTCCCAATGAAGAGGAATTTCCTTTTGGTGATAGCCAATTGAAAGCCAATCCCCAGTCCAATAGTAGAACCTCAATGTGAGTATTATTTCAGGATTCGAAATTGTCTGATCTAAAGAATTTAAATCTAAAGCCATTTGATCAAATCCAGGTAAATTATTTGTCGAAAAAATTAGAGCCCGATTTGCTATTCCCAAAATTAAATTTGTAGGTTTATTAATGATAATTTTCAACAATTTTTTTCTTTCAATTTGTTAATTACGTAACATCATTTTGTAATAGTGTTTCAAATCTCCTCTTTTCGGTGGAGAATATAGAAAATATTTTTTTTACCATGGAGCCATCTCAAACAATAAATCTTATTGCATTAAGCCTCATAGTTGTTATGCATGCAGGAGTTTTAGCACTAAGACTTGGAATTAGTTTAGGTAGGAACTAAAGTTTATTAGAAAATTACAAATCTATAAGGTAATAATAAAGTAAGACTGAATTGATTTATTCAGTAAAAATATCAAGTACTTAATTTGTCAAAATCTTTTTATAAAAATAGTATTTTTTACAAAAAATATTTAGGGTCTTTATTTATAAAAAGACAACAGAAAGAAGATAATTTTGTATCTTTGATTTATTTAATTATAAAAGTCAGCTTTTCCCTTTTAGCAATAGTAAGCTTGATTAAACTTGGCTATAGCTCCAAAGTTAGGTTAACCAGATTAAAGGAAATTGAAGACTCATTTTCTTACGAAAAATATAGATTTAATGTTTTAACAAATAAGTTTGATGATTTATTCTCTTCTGAAGGTGAGCAAAGATTTATGAAGGATCAGGATCAAATAATTTCTAGGGACATTATCAGAGTAATATGGCGTTGATAAGGGTGATCTTGAATCATTCTACTTTTCATTTTTCTATTATCTTTTTTGCTAGTGAGTAAGAACATTAAGGGTTTAGTCCTAATTACAGGAACAACTTCTGGAGTTGGATTAAATACTCTAAAACCTCTTTTAAGATTTGGGTGGGAGGTTATCGCTGTTAATCGATCAAATAAAAGAGCTATAACAAAAGCTGAGGAATTCTTGACAAAAGAGGAAGTTAAAAATGTTCATTTTTTAGAAATAGATCTTTCTAACTTGGATGATGTGAGACAAGGTTGCGATGAAATATTAGAAAGATTTAAAAAACCAATAAATTCTCTTATTTGTAATGCAGCAGTTTATAAACCCAGACTAAAAAAACCTGAAAGGTCTCCTCAGGGGTTTGAAAACTCTATGGCAGTAAATCATTTTGGGCATTTTCTTATGATAAACCTACTTATGGAAAATATTTTATCTTCTGAAAGAGAAATTGTTTTAAATGGCAAATCAACTGTATTCAAGCCAAGAATCACAGTATTAGGGACCGTTACGGCTAATTATTCAGAACTTGGAGGAAGGATCCCCATCCCTGCCCCAGCTGATTTGGGAGATTTATCTGGATTCAAAAATGGTTTTTTATCTCCAATAAGTATGGCAAATGGAAAGAAATTTAAACCTGGTAAGGCTTATAAGGATAGTAAACTTTGCAATATGGTGACCGTTCAGGAATTGTCAAAAAGATATCATGCAGAGAAGATTATTGTAAATTCTCTATATCCTGGATGCGTAGCTGATACAAAACTTTTTAGAGATACACCTTGGTTATTTAGATTTCTTTTCCCGATATTTCAAAAATTCATAACAAAAGGATATGTTTCACAAAGACTGGCAGGAGAGAGGGTCGCTCAAGTGGCAACTTATAAAGAATTTGCTAAACCATCAGTCCATTGGAGCTGGGGAAATCGTCAGAAAACTGGCAGAAAAGCTTTTTCTCAAAAGTTGTCAAAAAGAATAATTGATACGAAGACCTCTCAACAAACTTATGATTTAACAAGTCAATTGGTTGGATTAGATTAATTTAGACTAATCAAATCCTAATAAATCAAAAATTTCTCTATCTTTAAGTGGATTACCTTCTAAAGGTTCTACGTTTTCAAGCATATTTTTGGCAAGAGATAAATATTCATTTTGAACTTCTATAACATCTTCAGTTGGTTCCATTTCAAAAATGGTACATTTTTTTAGTCTTGATCTTCTAATGGCATCGACATCTTTAAAGTGGGCCATAGTTTTTAAACCTGTTCTTTCATTGAATTTATCAATTTGATCTGTGTCTTTTGATCTATTTGCGACTACCCCACCTAATCTGACTTTATAATTTTTTGCTTTTGCTTTAATTGCAGAGACAATTCTATTCATTGCGAATATTGAATCGAAGTCATTAGCAGTAACAATTAGACAATAATTGGCATGTTGCAATGGAGCTGCAAATCCTCCGCAAACCACGTCTCCTAGGACATCAAAAATAACAACGTCAGTATCTTCTAATAAATGATGTTCTTTTAATAGTTTAACTGTCTGACCGGTTACATACCCCCCGCACCCAGTCCCAGCAGGAGGACCTCCACTTTCAACGCACATTACGCCATTAAAACCTTCAAACATGAAATCGGTTGGCCTCAATTCTTCGCTATGAAAATCCACCTCTTCGAGAATATCAATAACTGTAGGAACCATTTTGTGCGTCAAAGTGAAAGTGCTATCGTGTTTTGGATCACATCCAATTTGTAGAACCTTTTTTCCTAATTTTGAGAATGCTGCAGAAAGGTTTGATGATGTAGTTGATTTTCCGATGCCACCCTTCCCATAGACGGCAATAACTAAAGCCCCTTCCTCAATATTTATTTTTGGATCTTGCTTTACTTGAACACTTCCTTCTCCATCAAGAGGTCTATTTATAGTACTTGTCATTTAAAGCTTAAAACACATTATTATTTATATTCTTGCAGCGCAAATACACATGAAATATGTTTCTAAACAAATATGTATTTAATTGTATTAAAAGTGTGAAATATGTTCTTATAACTGAATTTTTGGGATTAAATCTATTAGATTATGAGTGAAAATACTCATGACTTAATTATATTTTATTAGTAAAAATTAACTGAAATATGCTTTAGCATCATAAAGAGTTTCATCGCTTATCTCTGGAATTCCTCTCAAGATTGCGTATTTTTCAGTATTTGTTTTAACTTTACCTCTTACAAAAAATGGAACTTTTGTTAATTCAGCTCTACCAGATTCAGTCCAGATAATTCCTTCTTTAATATTTTTTTCTTTTTTCTCGTCAGAATTTAAAATGTCATTTGTGTTTGTCGCTGTATGTCCTAAATGGCTTTGATGACCATCAACAAACTCAAAGTCATGTTTGAACATATCAATAAGATGCTCTTCTAAGCCCATCATTAGGGGATGTACCCAGTCATCAAAAATTACATTTGCTCCTTCCCATCCCATTTGAGGGCTATATCTTGCAGGAACATCTTGAACATGCATTGGAGTACTAATTACTGAGCATGGAATGCCGAGTCTTTTTGCACTATGCCTTTCCATTTGGGTCCCTAAAACTAGTTCAGGGGCGACCTTTTTCATGGCATCTTCCACTTCTAGATAATTGTTAGTTATCAGAGCTTCTACATTAAGATCTTTTGCAGTAGCTCTTACTTGCCTGGCCATTTCCCTGCTATATGTTCCAAGACCCACTACTTCAAAACCCAATTCTTCCTTAGCAATTTTGGCTGCTGCAATTGCATGTGTTCCATCACCAAAAATAAAAACTCTTTTACCAGTTAGATAATTTGAGTCAACTGATTTTGAGTACCAAGGAAGTTTTGATTTATTTTCTAATTCTTCTTTATTTGTCAAAGGAAGATCTAATTTCTCATGAACTTCATTTATAAATTCAATCGTATTTTTTATTCCAATAGGAATAGTATTCGTATATTCCATTCCAAAGTTCCGTTTAAGCCACTCACATGAAGTTTCTGCAATTTCTTGATAAAGACAGATATTTATTTCAGCATCAATCAGTCTTTCAATATCATCAGGACTAGCACCTAATGGAGCAACTACGTTTGTATCTATACCTTGTTCCGAAAGTATGCGTTGGATTTCGATTACATCATCTCTGCATCTAAATCCTAGTAATGAAGGGCCAAGTATATTAACTTTTGGTCTGCGACCTAATTCCTTCCATCTTAGAGGACTTATTTTTTCTGAAGAACTTACTTTTTCTTTTAAAAGGGTTCTTGTTAGTTGATAAAAGGTTTCTGAAGCCCCCCAATTTTCTTTCTTGCTATAAGCAGGTAATTCAAGATTAACAATCGGCATATCAAAACCCATACCTTTTGCAAGTGCTCCAGGTTGGTCTTGAATAAGTTCTGCTGTACAACTTTCTCCGACTAAAAGAGTTTTGGGTTTGAATCGTTCAACCGCTTCCTTAATATTTTTCTTCACTAATTCTGCTGTATCGCCTCCAAGGTCTCTAGCCTGAAAAGTTGTATAGGTTACTGGAGGCCTTTGCCCCCTCCTTTCGATCATGGTAAAGAGAAGATCTGCATATGTATCTCCTTGGGGGGCATGAAGCACATAATGAATGTCTTTCATTGACGAGGCAATTCTCATAGCACCAACATGTGGTGGCCCTTCATATGTCCAAAGAGTTAATTCCATAGTTTTTAATGCGTTACTAAAGTTTTTGAAGTTAGTATTTGATTTCTTTTTAAGGGTTTGGAGAAGAGACCAGCCAAATCAGCGGCTTGATCAATTCCATGAATTGGACTGAATACCATTTCTATTGACCACTTAGTACTAATTCCTTCCGCTTCCAGTGGGTTGGCTAAACCCATGCCACAAACTACTAAGTCTGGATTAGATTCTCTCACTCGATCTAATTGTTTTTCTACATGTTACCCTTCTTTTAATTTTAGTATTTAGAACTTTATTCTCTGAATTACCAGAATTTGATAAGTCAGGGCTTTTATCTGAAGTTATTTTTATTTCATTTACTTGGATCTTTTTATTAGCTTCTGTACGAGTTCTATCAGATGAATTTATGGCTGATTTGCCATGAGTTGACATTGCTTTCCTTCTTTCAATTACAAGTTCTTTGCTGGATAAATTTTTAGAAAAGGACTTTTTATTCATTTTTGCTGTTGGAATATGTTTTTTCGCAGTATTTGTATCAATGGAAGATTTTATCCCAGAAATTTGCATATCATCAGATGTACGAACCCTGTCTTTAGTAGTGGAAGAATTGGCAACAGCTTTTTTTCCGCTATCACTCATAGCTTTTCTTCTCTCTAATGCAATTTCTCTACTAGTTTTCATTGACATAACCTTCAATTGTGAAACTTTTTAAAAAGACTTTCTCCAAAAAATTAAGTTCTTATGGAGAAAGTTATTTACTACGAAAAGTAGCTTTAACGTCCTTGGAAAACTACAAAAGCTGTTCCTTGACTTTGAGTGTAAGCATCGTATCCGATGATTCTTACATGATGATCAGGGTATGCTCTATGGCATGCCTCTAATTCGCTCACTATCAAGTTAAGATCTTTTTCCCCAAAGAATGGGAGTTTCCAATAAGACCAATAAGTTTGCATACATCCACTTGGATGAACATGCTCAATAACTGGACTCCAACCTTGAGCAATTATGTAGGCAATTTGGTCATATATTTCTTCCTGGGTCATCGGTGGTAAGAAACCGAATGTTTCCAGGGTTGCAACTGTTTGATAGTCGCTTACTGTGCTCTGGAAAGGCATAATTAATCAAAATGTGAATGTAATTACTCGTAAAAACGAGATTTTAATAAGTTTGAGGAGAATAAATCTACTCAATTTCGAAACTTGAGTTAACCCTGAACATCAAGCTTGTCGACAGTGTCAAACTCGAACTTAATTTCCTTCCAAGTTTCTAGAGCAATAGCTAATTCAGGACTATGCTTAGCAGCTTCCATAAGAATGTCTCTACTCTCTTTTTCGATTTCGCGACCAGCATTTCGTGCTTTTACACAAGCTTCTAAAGCAACTCTGTTAGCTGCAGCTCCAGCAGCAGAACCCCATGGATGACCATGTGTTCCTCCACCGAACTGAAGGCAGGAGTCATCACCAAAGATCGCTAGAAGTGCAGGCATATGCCAAACATGGATACCACCTGATGCGACTGCAAATACTCCAGGCATTGAACCCCAATCTTGATCAAAGAAGTTACCTCTTGATCTATCTTCAGGAACAAATGACTCTCTTAAGTTGTCAATATAACCAAGAGTTGTTTGACGATCACCTTCTAGTTTTCCAACAACGGTTCCAGTATGTAATTGGTCTCCTCCAGATAGTCTCAAACATTTTGCAAGAACTCTGAAGTGAATACCATGCTTTGGATGTCTATCAATAACAGCATGCATAGCTCTATGAATATGCAAAAGCATGCCATTTTTACGACACCAATTAGCTAATCCAGTATTTGCAGTAAAACCACCAGTTATATAATCATGCATGATGATTGGCATATCTAGCTCTTTTGCAAATTCAGCTCTTTCATAGAGTTCTTCAGGAGTGTTAGCAGTACAATTTAGATAATGACCTTTAACTTCTCCAGTTTCTCGCTGAGCAAGCTTAACTGCTTCTGCAACAAACTCAAATCTTTCTCTCCAACGTTGGAATGGTTGAGAATTAATATTCTCATCATCCTTCGTTAAATCAAGACCTCCTCTAAGACATTCATATACAACTCGACCATAGTTTTTACCAGATAATCCTAATTTAGGTTTGATGGTACAACCAAGTAGAGGTCTTCCGTATTTGTTAAGTCGATCTCTTTCAACTACGATTCCATTTGGTGGACCACCGCAAGTTTTAATGAAAGCAATTGGGAATCTAATATCTTCTAGACGTAGATGTCTAAGAGCTTTAAATCCAAAAACGTTTCCTACAAGAGATGTTAATACGTTTGTAATTGAGCCTTCTTCAAAAAGATCTAAAGGATATGCAATAAAAGCATAGAAAGCTTCAGGATCTCCAGGAACGTCTTCGATTCGATAACAACGTCCTTTATAAAATTCTAAGTCTGTAAGTAACTCGGACCAAACTGTTGACCAAGTACCTGTTGAAGATTCAGCGGCAACAGCTGCTGCAACTTCTTCTCTTGGAACACCTTCCTGACCTGTACATTTGAAACAGGCTAGTAAATCGGTGTCTAGGGGGACATATTCTGGAGTCCAGTAGGTATCTCTGTACTCCTTTACCCCTGCGTCATACTTCTTACTCATAAGGATAAATTTAGGTCTGTGTAGGGAAAATAATTATTTTGCAAAATTTATAAATCTTGCTTTACTTAATTAGTCCTTTTGACCAAGAAATTCACCGTTACCTAGAGCAGGTTCAACTTCCCTATGAGGACGAGCAATAATGTGAGCTGCAACTAAACCGTCACCAACTCTTTCACAAGCATCAGCACCAGCTCTTACAGCTGCGTTAACTGCGCCTGTTTCGCCTCTAACTAATACTGTGACATAACCGCCACCAACGAATTCACGACCAATAAGGCGAACTTCTGCTGCCTTTGTCATTGCGTCTGCTGCTTCGATTGCAGGTACAAGTCCGCGTGTCTCGATCATGCCGAGAGCGATACCCATTGTTTCTGTAGCCATTGTCTACTAAATACTAAATGTGGAATGTTCAATTCGAAGAATGCTTCATTAAGTACTTATAAGTCAAGCGTTTTCGACAAAATCTCCATTAATGTTTTTTCTATGATTCATAAGTTAAACTTATCACCCTTGGTACTATTGATATGTCAATACTTATAGAAATTAGTTAGTGCATCAAAACATACTGTTGTGTTAAGAAAAAATTTACATTATGTTATTTCCGTACGAGACAGGCCCTGTCTATACAGGTGTGGAATGTTCAACCTTTCCTGTCTCCGTATCAAGCTTTGAAGTAAGATAATATTCACAGTAAATTTATTTGTTATTTTGAACCTCCCAGTTCTAACGATTGCTAGTGGCAATCAAAGAAAAGTATCTGAAATTTCAGAGATGCTGGATGTTTTGTCTTTAAAGGTTCAGAAGCAACCAGAATATTTAAATGTCGAAGAGACTGGAAACACATATTTTGAGAATGCACTTCTAAAAGCAAAAGCAGCTGCTTTAGAGACTAAAACTTGGGCATTAGCTGATGACTCGGGTCTTGAAGTAGATGTTTTAGATGGTCGGCCAGGAATTTATTCTGCTCGATATGCCAAAACTAATGATGAGAAAATTAAAAAATTAATTAATGAACTTTCTGATAGTCCTTATAGGAGTGCAAGATTTATAAGTTGTATGGTTTTGTGCGATCCCTCAGGAAACTTAGTTAAAGATACAACAGGAATATGCTGGGGAGAAATTCTTAAGAACCCCAAATATCCAAACGGGGAATTCGAATCTATTTTTTGGGTAAAAGAGTCTAACTGTGTTTACGGTGAGCTCTCACAATCACAACTAAATAAATTAGGTAGTAGAGGTAAAGCTGCAAAAATTATGTCACCTTTTTCAAAAAAAGAGATAGGTTTAAGTTAAAAAAAAGTTTAAATTAAAAAATTCTCAATAATTTGAAATTTCTTCAATTGCTCTAATAGCAGCAGCTGCTGCTTCTTCTACATCTCCTTCTTTCCCGGCGAGAGTTAATCTACCAAAAGCTCCAACTGCCTTAACATCAACAACCGTTATATTAGATGCCTTTTCAGCTTCATTTGCTGCTTTTAAAACATAACCAGCTGGTTCAGTTTCTAATATAAACATGCTCATTCCAGATTGAATCATCGATCCACTTCTGTTTTGTCTATTTATTAAAACTGCATGATCTGGAGTAATTGCTCGAATAACTTCAGTCCAACTGGTAGCAGGTTTTGTTCTTTTTCTAACTTCGCTCCCAATAGCATCTAGAACAACATCACCAGAATGTAAAACCGTGCTTTGATCTTTATGGTAAAGAGCAAGAGATCCAAATGCTCTTTCAACAATCATCTGACCAAGTCTTACATTACTAGCTTTTAGGGCAATATCAGTGACTCTATGAACAGCCATCCCGGGTGAAACTTCCATCCAAAGACATGAATCACCAGGAATAGGTAAAAAACCTCTACTAACAGTTCCCATATATGCAGCCAATTGAGGCTGAAGAGAATCTAAAAAAACATATGTTCTTAACTCAATTTGCTCAACTTGACTTGCTTGTCTGGATACCAGAGACTTTTCTGAATCGGTAGTAATAAAACAGCTAGCACCACTGGCCTGAGATTGCACCTCAGATCCTGTGACTAGAGAAATCCCTTTTTTTCGTTTCCCTCTGTTTAAGCTAGAAGTTGGTTCCATTGAGGCGACTATAACGGATAATGGTTCATTTTTTCTATTAAATTTACTTGCATGCTTACCACAAAACGATAACTTCAAGTAAAAGATATGCATTTTTATGGGAACTTCTCAAAAAAAAGAACCAAATGTTTCTGGTACTGAAAAAGAATTAACTCCTGATCAAACTCTTGGATTAGTTAGCCTAAGTTTGATGCAAAAACTATCTCAGAAAGACCCATCTTTTAGCTGGTTAGAAGAAGATAAAATTGAGAAAGTAAATCTTAAGAACCTTAGAGATAGATTGGAGTTAACCCAATTAGCTATAAATACTGGAGCACCTTTAACCACTTCAGAAGTGACAGCTCTAATTGGAGCTAAGCCAGGAAAATCTAAGTTAGAAAGAGCAGGATTATTAGCTACGAAAATAGCTAGAAATGTATGGAAGCTTTCAAAAACAAGTCAGGGAAATTCCTTCTATAGAAATTAGAATATATCCTAAAAATAATTTTCATAATTCTCATTTAAGTATTTAAACATTCATATAAGTTTTTTAAATGTGTTCATTTTGTAAGAGAACTTATTAATTACTTTCTTAAATTAAAAAGTTTATGCAAGCTTGAAATATAAGCTCTTGAAAATTTTAATGAGTAAAGTTGAATTTAATAAGGAAACTGGACCAAGGGAAGTTTTTTGTGGTTTAACTTCAATAGTTTGGCTCCACAGAAGAATGCCTGATGCGTTTTTTCTGGTAGTAGGCTCAAGGACATGTGCTCATTTAATTCAAAGCGCTGCTGGAGTTATGATTTTTGCTGAGCCAAGATATGGGACAGCTATTCT
>MWOX01000120.1 GCA_002026005.1 Prochlorococcus sp. HOT208_60m_808M21 | reverse complement strand
CCTAAATTAAAAAGCCGCGAAATGGTTACTACAATTAATCTCAAATAAATTTTCTGAAAAATATTTGATAAAGAATTTCTTGTTGAGTGATTAAAATCCAAAAATCCTGCCCTTCCCTTATCCTTCAAAAGATCAAAAACTTTTTTTTATTCCTTCTTCAACATTATTTAAGTTTCTAAGTCCATATGACATGCAAATCCCATCAAAATTTTTTGAATAATCATTAATTTCTAATACATCTTTAATTTCCCACTTAATAAACTTATTTTTTTTAAGCTCTGATTTTTTTTTTGCAATATTTAAGATATCCACTGCACTGTCAATCCCAGTAATTGAACCCCTTGGACTAACTCTTTCAGAAATTAAGAATGCTAAATCTCCAGTTCCACAGCATAAATCAGCCCAATCTTCGCCATTTAAAGGTTCTAATAAATTAACTAATTTCCTTTTCCATAATCTGTGCAACCCAAAACTTAATAGATTATT
>MWOX01000012.1 GCA_002026005.1 Prochlorococcus sp. HOT208_60m_808M21 | reverse complement strand
TGAGATATTAGCAAGGGATTTTCATCCTCAAAAAACAAAGTTGCTTCTTCCTTCGCAAGCTTTAAAACATTTGCATGATTTAAAAAATTCTTGATTAAATTAACTCTCGCGGCTTTACTAATTTCTGATGAGAAAGTTGAATGATCCCAAAAGACCTCTCTCCAATTCAAATCAATAACTATTTTGACTTCAAATTTATTAGCCTGTTCAATAAGAAAAAAAATAGTCTCTGCTGATTTTGGAGATGATAATAAGTTCGTTCCTGTCACCAAATATTTTATTTCTAGAAATAATTTCTCCAAATTTAAAATTTCTTTTTCTATTAATTTCTTGCTAAGAACTTCGTCTGCATAGCATGCATGAGAACTTTCCTCAAAGCCTGAAAAAAAACGATCTCCAAATTGATCTCTATCTACATTAACCACACGAGTAGATGAATCATTATTTAATTGCAAGAAATCAAAATTAACTCCCAATTGATCAAATTGCGAAATAAATTTTTTTCCATAATCATCATTACCCAAACTTCCTATAAATGTTGAATCTATTTTTAATTTTCTCAGTGCACAAGCAACATTAGCCGGCGCACCACCCAAAAAATCTGTAAATCCTTTATTTGACTTATTTCTGATTCTATCTATTAAAGCCTCTCCAATGCATATAACCTTTTTCTTTTTCATATAAAAAATTCTTTTTCTTAACTAAGAATAATTTATTAAAAACGAATAATTTTTTTTTGAATTAAAGTTTAATTAAAAGCTTATTCATAGTGTCTTTAAATAAATCTGAAACTTGGAAGTGGAAAAATTGGGATATTTCTTGGTCTTTATCCAAAGAATCTACTTCTGAAAAAAATATTAAAATTTTATTAGTTCATGGATTTGGGGCATCAAAAAACCACTGGAGACATAATCAAGATTTTCTTGGTAAATTTTCTAACTGCTACGCAATTGACTTATTAGGATTTGGAGAAAGTAGTCAGCCTAGTGCTTTATTAAATTACGAACCTTACTTAGAAAACTCCATTAAATATTCATTTGACTTATGGGGTAATCAAATATCAACATTTTGTGCAGAGGTAATAAAATCTCCTGTTTACTTGGTAGGAAATTCAATTGGAGGTGTTATTGCATTGAAAGCTGCTGAAATCCTCAAAGATAATTGCAAAGGTATCATTTTGATTGATTGTGCCCAAAGAACTATGGATGATAAACGTTTAAAAAAAAGTGATATATTAATGAATCTACTGAGACCTGTCCTCAAAACGATAGTCAGACAAAGAGTAATAAGTAATACACTTTTTACAAGAGCCGCTAATCCAAAAGTTATAAAGAAAATACTTGAACAAGCTTACCCGTCAGGAAAAAATATCGATAAAGAATTGGTTGAAATACTTTATCAACCCTCCCAAAGGAAAAATTCTAAAGAAGCTTTCCGTGGTTTTATTAACTTATTTGATGACTATCTTGCTACTGACCTTTTCCATAAAGTTGATGCTCCAATCCAATTGATATGGGGTGAGGAAGACCCTTGGGAATCTTTAAATGAAGCAATAGAGTGGAAGAAACTATTCAGGAATATCAAAAGATTAGATATTATTAAAGGCGCTGGTCACTGCCCTCATGATGAAGAACCTGAAAAAACAAATAAGTTAATAAATGAATTTATTCAAGAAACAAAATAAGCTTCTACGTTATCACTAAGTCTTCTTAAGCCTCTTAATCCATCTCTTTCTAGGTTTCTTACTCGATCTCTACTTATCCCTAGAACTCTTCCTATACCTGTAAGAGACATTGGCTCATCACCATCCATTCCATATCTCATTCTTAAAACTCTACATTGCAGATCAGGTAATTGATGTAGAAGAGAATGCAGATCACCTCTCATACAATCCATCTCTATTTGTTCATCCGGCAAATCCTCGCCACCTGCGAGTAAATCTAATAAGACAGTATCTTCACCATCACCAACTTTAGTTTCTAGACTTACTGGCTGTCCAGCTTTGCACATCAAATCTTTAACGTCATCTTCGGGAAGCTCAACATATTTTGCAAGTTCACTTACAGTTGGAGTTCTAGACATTTCTTGGCTGAGCTCTCTTTGACCTTTTTTTAACTTATTCAACATTTCAGTTATGTGGATTGGTAGCCTTATCGCACGACTTTTTTCAGCTATTGCCCTTGTAATACCTTGTCTAATCCACCAATATGCATATGTTGAAAACTTGTAACCTCTGGCTGGATCAAATTTTTCAACTCCTCTGACCAATCCTATAGTTCCTTCCTGAATTAAATCTAAAAGTTCCATATTTCTTTTTGTATATTTTTTTGCAACGCTTACTACCAATCTTAAATTCGCTGCGACCATTCTTTCTTTAGCCCGCTGTCCAGCTCTCAATCTTTTCTTTATTATGGAGGGAGATAAATTTAATTTGGTCGATAATTCATCTACACTAGGCTTTTCTCCTGTTAATTCAATAATTTCTATTTCTGTTCTTTCAACTTCCATGTACTCTTGAACTTGTCTACCTAAAGTAATTTCTTGCTCATGAGATAGTAATGGAACTCTTCCTATATCCCTTAAGTATGACCGAACAAGATCAACATCATTACTACTTTTTATACTCGCGATTGAAGTTAATTTATTTTCACTTATTGTTTCAGAAGACATGAAAGATTAATGATGTTTTGTAAACAATACCATTAAGAAATGTAAAGTTAAACAAAAAAATCCACATTTTTACAAAAATGAGAATAAATACCTAGTGGGTTTAGGCTAATGATGAGTTTAATAGCCATTTTGCTGTACTGAGATAAATAAATACACCAGCAATATCAGTGACAGTTGTAATGAAAGGAGAGGACATTAAGGCTGGATCCAATTTCATTCTGTCAAACAACAAAGGGAGGATCGCTCCTGTCGTAGCAGCTAAAGTTGTTATGGATATTAAACTGATTCCAACGGCTGAAGCTATCAAGGGCCCTTCTCCTTGCCACCATGCGAAAGGAAATACTACAAGTATCATAAGAATACCTAAAAGAGCGCCTGTAATTGCCTCCTTGACTACTGCCTTAATAGCACCCAGAGACTTCAATTTTTGAGTACTTAAACCTCTAATGACAACTGTTGAACTTTGAGCACCAACATTTCCCCCAGTACCAATAAGAAGTGGAATAAATGCAGCTAATAAGACTATTTCTTTTAATATTTGATCATTCATAGCTATAACCTTCGTCGTTAAACCATTCGCCAAAACCAAAATTAATAACCATAAAATTCTTCTTCGAGCAATCGTAAACAAACTACTTTGGAAATAGTCATCTTCATCTCCAGGTTGTACTGCCCCCGCTGCGTAAATGTCTCTTGTTGCTTCTTGTTCTATAACATCAATTAAATCATCAACTGTCACTATCCCAACCAGTCTTTTTTCTTTATCAACGACTGGTAGTGCTAAAAAATCATATCTTTGTATTGCTCTAGCAACCTCTTCTTGATTCGTATTAGTAGAGATATTAACTACATCTCTTGTCATAACATCACCAATTGGCTTAGAGGGATCAGCAGTTACAAGGTCTCTTAAAGAAAGAATACCAGTTAAATGTCTTTCTTTATCTGTAACATATAAACTATAAATAGTTTCAGTAAATGGAGCTCTTTTTCTCACTATAGAAAGAGCATCAGCTGCAGTTTGCATCTCTTTAAGATCTATAAATTCAGTTGTCATTAATCTTCCGGCAGTTTCAGGCTCATATCCAAGTAATTCAGCTGTTACTTTCCTTTCACCAGGACTAAGAGCAGACAAAAATTTTCGTACAACTTTTGCAGGCAATTCATCAAAGAGTTGAACCCTATCATCAGGAGACATTTTTTCAACGATTTCTAAAACCTCTCCTGAACGCAGTCTTTCTAATAAAGTTTGCTGAACTACTGGATCTAAATATTCATAAACCTCAATTGCTTCATTTTTCTTTAATAATCGAAATGCTAATGCCTGCAATATTAGAGGAAGGCTTCCGATAGCATCTGCAATATCAACAGGTTGAGAAGGCTCTAAAAGTAACTTTGCCTCATCATAATTTCCCGCGATGAGCAATTCCTCAAGTTGAATAGTAATATTTTCTCTTGTACTTAAATCTGAAGATAAAGATGTAACTGTTTCAAGATTATTTTCATTCATAAATATAATCCCTTATCAAAGTATCAACACCATTATATGAAATCTAAGTAATTTTTCTACTTATCCAAAACCCGAAAATCATTGTAAACAAATTTACAATAATGATTAAATTAAAAAAAATTATAAATTTAATCCAATCCCCTTTATTTAAGATTGTATACAAAAAATATATAAATCCGCTAAAAGATGTGAAGCAAGAAAAAAAACCACTCAATAAAATTTTTTCAGTTGAATCACTCAATCTTCTACTGATAAAAAAACCTACTAAAAATGATCCGATTATTGAAATAATAAAATTATTATTTATAGTTATTCTTAAAAAAGTAGCTAAGTAAGCAGCTAAAAGAATATAAATAAAATTATTTATTTTCACTTAAAAAAGCTGAATAAGAAAATAACCTAAATAAAAAAACAGAAATGAGAAAATTATCACTTGAATATAATGGAAAAATAATCTTAAGAATTTTCTTTTAATAAATAAGTCAAATAGTTGATATATAAAGGAAGAAAATGTACTAAAACATCCTAAAAAACCACTATAAAATAACACTAATATTTCGTTATTAATAAAATTAAAAGCTACTAAAATTCCTAATAAAAAAGATGATAAAAAATTTACTATTGAAGTATTTTGAATATCAAAACCTTTACTTTTTTTAAAATTATTTTGTATGAATATTCTCAGTATTAATCCTAAAGTACTACCAAGTAAAATTAAACTTATTGAACTAAAATCCAAAATTTACATTTTTATCCAGCCTTTTAAAATCTTATTAGGATCATCTAAAAGTTTATTAGAAGCTAATTCAACCCTAACCCAGGTTTCATTTTTGCTGACTTTCCAATTACGTAATACTGATAAGGTTGTACCTATATCAAGAAGTAATAATTCCTTAGCATAAATTTCAGGACAAGAATAAAGAGAAGTATTTGAACATAATATAATTTCATTTGTACTATATGGAAACTTATTTTGATTAAAACTTTTTTGAATCCCACCAGCAGGTAATGTAATTGGAGCGATTAATGCAAAAGTAATTAAACAAAAATTCTTGAGAACATTATTAATCATATATCTAAAGTTGCCATATCTAAGTTGCTACTATGAGTTTCGATAAATTCTCTTCTTGGTGCAACTTTATCTCCCATTAATATATTGAATATTCTGTCAGCTTCAAGTGCATCTTCGATTTCAACCCTTTTCATCATCCTCGTTTGAGGATTCATAGTTGTATCCCATAATTGTTTTGGCATCATCTCCCCTAATCCCTTAAATCTTTGGATATTATAGTTTGCATTTTCTCCAAAACCTTGAATTGTATCCTTTAATTGATTCTCGTTATAACAGTAATTATGGTTTTTACCTCTTTCAACTTTATAAAGAGGGGGACAAGCAATGTATATAAAACCTTTCTCAACAAGTTCTCTTTGGTATCTGTAAAAAAATGTTAGCAATAAAGTTCTTATATGAGCACCGTCAACATCAGCATCCGTCATAATAACAACTCTATGATATCTCAAAGCGCTCTCGTCAAACTCCTCTCCTTTTATTCCTAATCCTAGAGCTGTTATTAATGACTGTATTTCTGTGTTTTTATATATTTTTGTATCGTCAGTTTTTTCAATATTGAGAATTTTACCCCTGAGAGGCAAAATAGCCTGAAAATTTCTATCTCTTCCTTGTTTTGCGGAGCCACCAGCTGAATCTCCTTCAACTATATAAATCTCTGATTCTGAGGGATCTCTAGAACTACAGTCTGCTAATTTCCCCGGTAATGTAGAACTCTCTAGAACACTTTTTCTTCTAACTAATTCTCTAGCCCTTCTCGCAGCTTCTGCTGCATTAAATGATTGAATTGCTTTTTCAAGAATCAAATCCAAAATGCCAGGATTGAATTCCATATATTTTGTGAGAGCCTCCCCAATGAGAGAATCCACAATTCCCCGTACTTCAGTATTTCCTAATTTTGTTTTTGTTTGCCCCTCAAACTCGGGATCTGGAACTTTTACTGATAAAACAACAGTCAAACCCTCTCTAATATTTTCGCCTGCTAAATTTTTTTCAATATCTTTTCTTTTGCCTCTCTTTTTTGCAAGATTATTGAAAGTTCTCGTCAGAACTGTTTTTAGCCCTTCAATATGAGTTCCTCCATCAATAGTTCTAATATTATTTGCAAATCCTAAAATATTATCTGAATATACATCTGAACACCATTGCAAAGCGGCTTCTACATATACATTTTCTTTCTGTGAGTCAACATAAATTATTTCAGGATGAATAGAATCTTTTTCAGCATTCATGTATTCAACATATTCTTTAATACCTCCTTGATACAAGTAAATTTCTTCTTTAAACGAACCATCTGATAATTGATTTCTTTCATCTCTGAAAACAATTTTTACTCCGCCATTAAGATAAGCTAGCTCCCTTAATCTAGATGAAAGAAGAGCATATTCAAATTCAATTCCTCCAGAAAAAATCGTTTTGTCGGGTTTAAAGCAAATAGTTGTTCCTTTCTTAGATGGTTTGCCAGTCTGCTTTTTAGTTTCCAATTCACCCTTTGATACACCTTTTTCAAATCTTTGATTAAATTCGCTTCCATCCCTATAAACAGTAACATTAACCCATTCGCTTAGAGCATTAACTACAGATATTCCTACTCCATGCAAACCCCCTGAAACTTTATAGCCACCACTTCCAAATTTACCTCCTGCATGAAGAACAGTTAGTACAGTTTCTAAGGCACTTTTCCCTGTTCTTGGATGAATATCTGTTGGAATACCTCGTCCATTATCAGAAATTAAAGCAGAACCATCTGCTCGAAGAACAATTTCTATATGATCACAATGTCCTGCAAGTGCTTCATCAACCGAGTTATCAACTACCTCATATACTAGATGGTGTAATCCCCTAGGTCCTGTTGAACCGATATACATCCCAGGGCGTTTACGAACTGGTTCTAACCCCTCTAAAACCTGTATCTGTTCCGCGCCATAATCATTTGAGATTTTATTAGATCTTTTGTCCTCACTCATTTAATATAAAAAAAAATTAGACTTTTAAAATGTTATTTTTAAAAGGTCTTTCATTAAACTTACCACCGCAATAAGTTAAAGGCTCGAAGTCAATGAAAAATTTAATCACTTTAATTATATAGCTTATATTTTTTTCTTCAGAAATTCATATGTCTTCGAATCTACCTCATGTAATAATTTTAATTGGGCCTACTGCAAGTGGCAAAACAGAATTAGCTATTGAAATTGCAGAATACTTTAAAACTCATATACACAATATTGATTCAAGACAAATTTATAAATCTATGGATATTGGAACAGCCAAGCCATCTAAAATCCAACAAAAAAAAAATTAAGCATTTTTTAATAGATATTGAAGAACCAATCAATCAAATTAATGTAAAACAATTTCAAGAAATTGCTCAAAAATCTATTAAGAGAGAAATTAAACAAGATAATTTACCTTTTCTTGTTGGGGGAAGTGGGTTGTATATGAACTCAATTACAAAAGGATTTTTTGTACCAGATGTTCCTCCTCAAAGTAATTTCAGAAGACAATTAGAAGAACTTGGTCAGGAAAAATGTTGGGAACTGTTAAAAAATTGTGATCCTCTATCCACAAAAAAAATCAATTTTGCTGACCACATTAGAACAATAAGAGCTTTAGAAGTCTTTTACGTAACAGGTAAACCTTTATCAACTCTAAAAGTTCAAAAACCGCCTAACTGGAAAATCCTCGAGCTTGGATTAGATAGAGATAATTTAAAAGAAAGAATTTTTCAAAGAACAAAAAATATGTTTTTATCTGGAATTATTGAGGAGACGAAACACCTTATATCCAAATACGGATTTGATTTGCCAATATTAGAAACTATTGGTTATCGAGAAGCTAGGGATGTTTTAAATAACCGTTCAACAATTGACAACGCAATTGAGTTGACTGCTACAAAAACAATCCAATTTGCCAAAAGACAAAAAACTTGGTTTCGTAATAAAAATAATCCTCTTTGGCTTAATAACAAAAACCTGCTAAAAGATGCAATAATTAAAATAGATTCTTTTTTAAGCTAACTTTATAAAAATGGATTTGTTCATCATCCAATCAATTTATTTAATTAACTGAATGCCCCCACGCCCACGCTTTGACAGACGAGCTCCAGTTAGAGAGCTACCAAATATAAATGAAAGAATAAAATACCCTCAATTGAGAGTTGTTGATTCAGATGGGAAACAATTAGGCGTCATAGATAGATTAAAAGCATTAGAAATAGCATCTCAAAGAGAACTTGATTTAGTTTTGGTGAGCGAAAAAGCAAATCCTCCTGTTTGCAGAATCATGGACTACGGTAAATATAAATTTGAACAAGAAAAGAAAGCTAAAGAAGCAAGGAAAAAATCTCATCAAACAGAAGTTAAAGAAGTAAAAATGAGATATAAAATTGACAAGCATGATTATGATGTTCGGATTGGTCAAGCTACTAAATTTCTAAAATCTGGAGATAAAGTAAAATGCACTGTAATGTTTAGGGGAAGAGAAATTCAACACTCAAATTTAGCCGAGACACTTCTTTTGAAAATGGCTAATGATTTAGAAGAGCAATCAGAAGTTCAGCAAAAACCAAAAAGAGAAGGGAGAAACATGATTATGTTTTTAAGCCCTCGCAAAACTCCTCTTATTAAAAAAGATGATGGGTGATAAATTGTTATTAAAAAATATGCCGAATGTTAAAGTGTCACTATATCAAAAAGTAAATTAATCAGGGCTTTTCTAAAGTGAGATTCCATATTCAACAAGACAGTGATATCCCTGCATCTACTCAGCTAAATAATCAAATTTGTTTCGCAATTGCTGCTAGACATTTTCCTCCAGGACACAGACTTCCCAGTACAAGACAACTTGCAATGCAGACTGGACTCCATCGTAATACTATAAGTAAAGTTTACAGACAACTAGAAATAGATGGGGTAGTTGAGGCAATAGCTGGATCAGGTATCTATGTAAGGGATAATCTTACTAAAAGAGAATTCACGAAATCACTTTACTCAAAAGATAAGATAAGAAAAGCTCCTGATCAAGAAGCAAAGAAGGTTATTGACAACTTAATAAGTCTTGGATTCACTTTACAAGAGACCAGAGAGATATTGAACAATGAAATTGAGTGGCGTATTAAGTGCGGATCAAGAATCATAGTCAGTACTCCTAGAGAAGATATTGGAGCTTCTATGTTAATAGCAGAAGACCTTTCTACAACAGTTAATGTACCAGTAGAAGTTGTTCCTATGGAAGAATTAGAAAAAGTTTTGAGTAATTCAAATAATGGTACGATTGTCACAAGCAGATATTTTTTACAGCCTCTAGAAAAAGTTGCTAAGCAACATGGAGTTCGCGCTATTGCAGTTGACTTGAGCGACTTTCAAAAGGAATTAAAAATTCTCAAGGAATTAAATACTGGAAGTTGTGTAGGGATTGTTAGCATAAGTCCTGGTTTATTGAGAGCAGCAGAAGTCATAATACATAGCATGCGTGGTAGTGAATTAATGCTTATGACGGCAATCTCAGACAATAACAGTAGATTACTTTCACTTTTAAAGGCTTCGAACCATATAGTGTGTGATGGACCTAGTTTGTCAGTTGTAGAAAATGCATTATTAAAAAATCGTTCTCAGTTGATGAGATTACCTCAAATAATATGTGCTAAGAATTATTTAAGTATCGAAACAATAAATCAATTAAAAAAAGAAATAGGAGTTATTAACTAAACCATGATATTAAAAACTTTTAAATCAGATATAGAAATTATCAGAGAGAGAGATCCCGCCGCAAGAGGAATAATTGAGATATTTCTTTGCTACCCTGGCTTTCAATCAATAGTTATACATAGGTTTACTCATAAATTATGGCAATTAAAGATTCCTTTAATTCCCCGCTTACTCAGTCATCTTAATAGGTTAGCAACAGGTATTGAAATCCATCCTGGGGCAAAAATTGGTAAAAGGGTTTTCATAGACCATGGAATGGGCGTTGTAATTGGTGAAACTGCTGAGATAGGAAATAACTGTTTGCTTTATCAGGGAGTGACATTAGGAGGTACTGGTAAAAGCCATGGCAAAAGACACCCCACCTTAATGGAAAATGTTGTAGTAGGAGCAGGCGCAAAAGTTCTTGGATCCATCACGATAGGATCAAATACCCGTATAGGCGCTGGCTCAGTAGTTGTACGAAATGTAGAGGGGAACAGTACTGTGGTCGGAGTTCCTGGCAGAGTAGTTCATCAAAGTGGTGTCAAAGTAAATCCGTTAGCTCACTCTGCCTTACCAGATGCAGAAGCTAATGTGATAAAAAATTTAATGGATAGGATAGACTCTCTTGAAAATGAAATTCTTAAATTACAAAAAACTCTACAATGTATAGCCAGTTCAGAATCTATTGATATTTCTAAACTCGGTGATTCTCAAAATCTTAAAGACAAAGAAATTTTAGAATTTCTTGGAGATAATTAAATATTAATTTTTTTCATTAACGTCAGTTTTAGGTTGAAACATAAACATTGAATAAATAACATTTCGTCTCATATTAGTCATCATTTCGAGGAACATGTCATATCCTTCGTTTTTATATTCGATTAATGGATCTTTTTGACCATAACCCCTCAATCCGACTGATTCCCTCAGGGAATCCATGGATTGAAGATGTTCTCGCCATAAATTATCGATTTGCTGCAAAATGAAAAATCTTTCTGCTTCTCGCATTAATCCTGGACGAATCTTTTCTATTTGTGATTCCTTTAAATCATAAGCTATTCGCAACTGCTCTTGAAGATAGTTTTTTAATTCTTCTAATGACAGTAAATTAATATCATCAGATTTAAGATCATCTAATAAATAAATAAATTCCTTGACTTTAGAAATTAATTGATCAATATTCCATTCTTCAGGAGGAAGATCAGGATTAATATAAGCATCTACAATTTCGATCATTGTCCTTTCTCCATATCCTATTACTTGTCTCTTTAAATCAATGCCTTTCAATACTCTTAGTCTTTCACCATAAACTGCTTTTCTTTGATTGTTCATTACCTCGTCGTATTCAAAAACTTGTTTTCTAATATCGTAATAGTAAGTTTCAACTTTCTTTTGAGCACTTTCTAGAGACCTTGTAAGCATTCCTGACTCAATAGGCATATCTTCATCTACCCTAAAAGCATTCATTAAATTTGCTACTCTATCACCTCCAAAAATCCTTAATAAATTATCATCTAAAGATAAAAAGAATCTTGTACTTCCAAGATCACCTTGTCTTCCTGCTCTTCCTCTAAGTTGATTATCCACTCTTCTTGATTCATGTCTCTCAGTACCAATTACATGTAAACCGCCAGCTTCTCGTACTTTTTCTTCTTCATGAATCAAAACTTTATCATATTCTTTTTTTACATCAGACAAAGATTCTCTCAAAAGCTTTATCAAGTTATCATCAGTTGGTGCTTTTTCTGCAGCTGTAGCTATCCTGTCATCAAGCTCCAAGACAGAAAGTTGTTTATCTCCCCAATTCCTAACAAGTTCATTAGATAAAAGAGAGAGTTTCTTTTCAATTACTTCATCTAGTTTGCAAGGGAAAAGATTTGTTGAAGAATTTGAAATGTTCTTTTTCAAATTTGAACCTGCTTTTCTAGAAAAACCACCCTTAGATTTTGAATTTCTTTGTTTAGGTATTGGTGGCTTGTGCTCATTATCAGGTTTGACTAACAAAGGAATTAAAATTTCTTTTAATTTAAGTCTTGCCATATAATCACTGTTACCGCCAAGAATTATATCTGTTCCTCTTCCAGCCATATTAGTCGCAATAGTAACAGCTCCCGCTCTTCCAGCCTGAGCAACAATTTCTGCCTCACGTTCAACGTTCTCTGGCTTAGCATTTAACAAATTATGTGGGATTTTTTCGGCAGATAAAAGTGAACTTAGTAATTCACTTTTTTCAACACTTGTTGTACCAACTAAAACAGGTCTACCATCTCTATGAATTTGTGCAGTTTCTTTAGCAACGGCTTTCCATTTACCAATCTCTGTCTTAAATACTTGATCAGACCAATCTTGTCTCTTTCTTATTTGATTTGTCGGTATAACTGTTGATTCTAATTTATAAGTTTTTTCAAATTCGACCTCTTCAGTTTTTGCAGTTCCCGTCATTCCTGCAAGACCTGGATATAAAAGGAAAAAATTCTGATAAGTTATGGATGCTAATGTTTGAGTCTCAGGTTGAATTTTAAGACTCTCTTTTGCTTCTATTGCCTGATGTTGTCCATCGCTCCAACGCCTTCCTGGCATTACCCTACCAGTAAATTCGTCCACTATTACAGCCTCATCGTTCTTAATAATATAATTTACATCTTTAATAAATAATTCTTTGGCTTTTAAAGCGTTAGTTATATAATGCGCCCAAGGATCTTGAGGATTATATAAATCATTCACTCCCAGATACTCTTCACATTTTGCAAAACCCTGATCAGTTAATATACAACTTCTCTGTTTTTCATCAACTTCATAATCCCCTTCTGGATCAATACCATCTTTACTTAGTTCTTTTGCTTTGACTAATGCCAGAGATAATTCTGCAGCTTTTTGATATTTTTCTTGTGGTCTTTCTATTTGGCCTGAAATGATTAAAGGCGTTCTTGCTTCATCAATTAATATTGAATCAACCTCATCAATTACGCAGTAATTAAATTTTCTTTGAACTACCTCACTAATATCAGTAGCCATATTATCTCTTAAATAATCAAATCCTAATTCTGAATTTGTGGCATAAGTTATATCACAATCATAATTTTTTTTTCTCTCAACTGGATTCATATCTTGCTGAATCAAACCAACGGATAAACCTAAAAAACGATGAACTTGTCCCATCCACTCTGCATCCCTTCTAGCTAAATAATCATTTACAGTAACAACATGAACACCTTTTCCCGTAAGAGCATTTAAATAACAAGGTAATGTTGCTACAAGAGTTTTTCCTTCTCCAGTCTTCATCTCTGCAATTTGACACTCATTTAAAACCATCCCGCCTATTAACTGAACATCAAAATGTCTCATATCAAGAACACGTTTACTTGCTTCTCTTACTATTGCAAAGGCTTTAGGAAGAAATTCTTCTAGGAGTTCTTTTTGCTTTTTAAAATCTAATTCTGATGAAATATTTGATTTAAGATTTTGAGTTTCTTTTCTCAATTCATCATCATTCAATTGAGAAATTTCTTCTTCTAAAAAATTTATCTCTTCCACTATTGGTTGATAGCGCTTTAACTTTCGTGTATTCGGATCTCCCAACAAAAGTTTTAGCATAAGTCAAAGTCCTTAAAAAATTTATCTTATTACAAACATTATAAATTAGTGCGTTACAACAGAATGAAGAAAACTATTATCTCTTTATTTTATAGAAACGATCGATTAAGGTATTTAGATTGAAGTCACAAAAATAACCTAGCTGACATCACTTTTCAAAAATCTTTTTAATAAATGAAAGAAATATCTCTAATCAAACATGCCAAAGGAGCTTTAGGGTTAAGGGTTTTTGGATTAGGTCCTAATCTTAAACCAACAAATGGATTAATTAAGCTACAAAAATTACTTGATACCAATGCTTTCTGGGAAAAAAATAGAACAATTAATGATCTAAAAAAATGTCTTGCTAATAGTGATGTCGTAATAAGTCTTTGGGTTGGTAAGGAAATAGTTGGTTTTGGTAGAGCTTTAACCGATGGGATTTATCGCGGAGTACTTTGGGATATTGTTATAGATCAAAATCACCAAGGCAAGGGTTTTGGCACATTAATTGTAAAAAATCTTTTATCTTCTAAAAAAATTAAAAATACAAAAAAATTATATTTAATGACAACAAATAAAAAGTTGTTTTATTCTCGATTTAATTTTAAAGAAGTTACTTCTCAAAATTTATTGATTCGTGAAATATAAAGCACTTTGTTTCTAAAGGAACAAAATCAAGATACAAATTTACTATATAGCCATCTTATAAAAGGTCCTAAAATAGGAACTGGTCCAAAAGTTGGTCCGCAAAAATCAAAGTAATCTCTGTGCTCTTTGATTAATCCATTTTCACCAAATAATAAACGAGTAGTTCCAGGATAAATAAATTCTTTACCCATAATTTTCAAACCCATTGTCCATTCAACAAATCCACAATCCCCAGTTATGGAAATTGCATGAGTTTCTAAAAAAACATCATCACACCTTTTAACTAGTTTTTCTTGAGCTTTAACATAAGAATCTAAGCCCTCTGTTTCCTGAGTTGGGTCTGTAAAAATAACATTCTCATTATAAAATTCTGCCCACTTTTGTTTTGTTGGTGCATCCGCACCATAAGATTTAGTAAATAATCCCTTTAAATCCTCAATAGAAATTACTCTTTTCATTACGAAATTTTTATTAAGAATATTTTAAAAGATACAAACATTAAAAGCGGATGAAGAGATTCGAACTCTCGACATTCTCCTTGGCAAGGAGATGCTCTACCACTGAGCTACATCCGCATAACTTTTTTATTTTATCTCAAAGAAGGGATCAATGATAAAAATAATTAAATTTTTTTCAATTAATTTAAATTTTTAATTAAAGATCCCATCTCAATTGCTTGTAAAGCATAATTCCAACCAAGATTATTTTTAATTCCTGCTCTTTCTAAAGCCTGCTGCATAGTATCAGTAGTTAAAACTCCAAAAATAATTGGAACATTATTTTCATTTGAAACTTGCGAAATACCTTTACTCGCCTCAGATATAACTACATCATAGTGGGAAGTTTCACCACGGATCACAGCTCCAAGAGCAATTACAACATCGTAACTCTTTTTTTTTTATGAGGGTTTTAGCTGCGATTGGTAATTCGAATGAACCTGGAACCCAAACTATATCTACTTGATTGCTTAATGCTGAAGTATCTAAACCATGTCTTTTTAAACAATCAAGACAACCAGATAGGATTTTATTTGTAATTAAATCATTAAATCTTGCTATTACAATCCCAACTTTTAAAGTAGAGGCATTAGTAAAAGAACCCTCAAAAATAGCCATTAAATTTTACTTAGATATATTAATAGACTCTCACGAAAAGGTATTAAGTTCAAACTAATGAAGAAACTATCCCTGTAACAAAAACCAAAACAACCCAAACAGCAGCAATAGAATAAATTTTTCTCCTACTTTCTCGCTGTCCTTCTTCAGTAGAAGGTTGAGTCACATATAAAACGGGTACTCCAACTACCGCAATTAAAGAAGCAAATAATAGAGCATTTACGAAGAAAAAGTTAACAGCCTGCATAATTCAGTCTTAGGTTTCAAATATTATAAATACTATAATCTCATGAAAATGATAATTTTTAGAGAAAATTTACATACTTTAGCCACTTTAAATGCAAAAAAAAAATTTCTACCTAATATCTATTTAGGAATTAAAAAAGTATGCAAGAAGATACGATAATTCAAAAGAATTTATTTGCGATTGATAATGATAATAATGAACAAAAAGAAGTAACAAAAATTCCAGAAGATTTATCTTTGGAAGATTTAAAAAAAGAATCGCAAAAAAGACCCAGACAAAGAAAAAATTCAACTAATTTAATAAATAAATTCAAGACTGAATTAATTTCAAATAACAAAAATGTTTGCATCAATGAAGAATCTTATAGCTATAAAACAGTTTCAAAACTGAAATTAACTCCTGTAATGAAGCATTATGTAACTCTAAAAGAAGAAAATAAAGATAGGTTATTACTTTATAGATTAGGAGATTTTTTTGAATGTTTTTTTGAGGACGCTGTATTAATATCTAACCTTCTAGAAATAACGCTTACCAGTAAAGATGCTGGCAAAGAGATTGGTAAGATCCCTATGGCAGGGGTTCCCCATCATGCAATGGAGAGATACTGTGCTGATTTAATTAAAAAAAATTATTCTGTGGTTATATGCGATCAATTAGAAAAAAGTTCTGGAAATTATGGGACTCCAATTAAAAGAGGAATAACAAGAATAATTACTCCTGGAACTGTAATTGAAGAAGGGATGTTGATAGCAAAGAAAAATAATTGGATTACTGCTATTTACTTATCAGAAGAAAACTCAGATGAATCTTATCAATGGGGTATATCAAAAGCTGATGTAAGCACAGGAGAATTAATAACTTTAGAAGGCCAATCTCTGTCAAAACTATTTGATGAAATTATTAAATTAGATTCTTCAGAAATCGTTGTAGGAAGCAATGCAGTAAGAGATTTATTAATTAAAGGAAATAGTCAAATTACATATAGTGTTTCTCAAGAGACTAATTTTGGAATTAATGAAGCAAATTATCTAATAAAAAATTATTTCCAAATTGCAAACCTAGAGGGAATAGGACTTAAAAATTTAAGCAATGCAACTAGATCACTTGGAGGTTTATTAAATTATTTAGAAAAAATTAATCCTTCAAATTTAGATAAAGATTCTTCTTT
>MWOX01000119.1 GCA_002026005.1 Prochlorococcus sp. HOT208_60m_808M21 | reverse complement strand
CTAGTAGATGGAAATTAACTATTGATAATATCAATGACCAACAACCGGGATTGGTATTCTGTAAAAGTAATTCTTTAGATGATTTACCTTTAAAAAAATCAAGTATTAAAAATGAATTTATGCAAAAAGGAAAAAAAATTTTTGATAGATTTGATGATATGAAAAATATTGCTTCTAATAGATTAGAGGAATGGCTTGAAGAAGATGAAGATATTAGCCAAAACTTAGATTTTAAACAAAAAAGTTTTTATAATAATGACAGAACATCTATACCGTCTAGTGAAAAAAAAGAAGATGAACCTTGGATATAAATAATGATAAATCAAGAAAATAATGATCTATATGATCTTAATGAAGCACTACAAGTTGAAAATTTAACACTTAAAGATTATGAAGAAATTTGCAAAAGATTAAAGAGAAAACCTAA
>MWOX01000118.1 GCA_002026005.1 Prochlorococcus sp. HOT208_60m_808M21 | reverse complement strand
GGTTCAGGCATTGGAATAAAACCAGTGAGTAAAACTGGTAGCCAAAGGCATATTAGAAAAGCTATTGAACATGCCAAAAGATTAACAGGAGATAAAAGGCATGTGACTCTTGTACATAAAGGGAATATTATGAAATACACAGAAGGTGCATTTAGAGATTGGGGATATGAATTAGCAGTAAATGAATTTAGAGAAGATTGCATTACAGAAAGAGAAAGCTGGATTTTAGACAATATTCAGAAAAACACAGAAATTACAATTGAAAATAATGCTCGAAAAATTGAACCAGGTTTTGACAAGCTAACAAATAACAAAAAAGCATTCATTTGCGAAGAAATTAAAGAAGTTATTGCATCAATATCAAATTCTCACGGAGATGGGAAATGGAGAAAACTTATTCTTGTTGATGATCGGATAGCTGATAGTATATTTCAACAAATTCAAACTAGACCTCAAGAATATTCAATTCTTGCAACATTAAACCTTAATGGAGACTATGTTTCTGATGCTGCTGCTGCAATTGTTGGAGGCCTAGGTATGGCTCCCGGTGCAAATATTGGAGATAATGCAGCAATTTTCGAAGCTAC
>MWOX01000117.1 GCA_002026005.1 Prochlorococcus sp. HOT208_60m_808M21 | reverse complement strand
GCATTTGCTCATAAAGTCTTACTAGGGCCGGAGCCATCTTCATAGTTACTGTACCGGCGACTATTATTAAATCTGCTTGCCTTGGTGAACTTCTTGGAACTAATCCAAACCTATCAAAATCGAATCTAGAACCAATAAGTGCAGCAAATTCAATGAAACAGCAAGCAGTGCCGTATAAGAGAGGCCATAGGCTGCTTAATCTTGCCCAGTTATGAAGATCGTCTAAACTAGTTAATATTATATTTTCACTTAAATCAGTGGTAACTTGTGGAGCCCCAAGTGGATTGCAGGTTCCTTCTCTGATTTCTCTGATTGCCTTAGTTTTCGTTATATTTGATGTAGAGACGGTATTCCTTTATCCTTGGGCTGTTGCTTTTAATAGATTAGGCTTATTAGCATTTATTGAAGCACT
>MWOX01000116.1 GCA_002026005.1 Prochlorococcus sp. HOT208_60m_808M21 | reverse complement strand
CAAGTTTATACAATACCCTCGCCAAGGGCAGAAAAAGAGCTAAGGCTATCATTGGAAAGATTAAAACCTGACATAGTACATGCAAGCCTAACTTTATCTCCTTTAGACTTTAGACTTCCAGAGCTTTGTAATGAAATTAATGTTCCTCTTATAGGAACATTTCATCCACCATTTGATGCAAAAAATAGAAATCTAACTGCGAGCACTCAACAATTAACATATCAACTTTATGCTCCCTCTTTAGCAAAGTTCGATAAAATAATTATTTTTTCTGAACCTCAAAAAAATGTACTTGAGAAATTAGGAGTGCCTAAAGAAAAACAAATAATTATTCCAAACGGCGTTGATGAAAATATTTGGAAACCTTTTTGTGAAAAAAATAAAAAATATGATCAGGTAAAAAACAAACTTGGAAATGAAAGAATCTTTTTGTATATGGGAAGGATTGCCAATGAGAAAAATATCGAGGC
>MWOX01000115.1 GCA_002026005.1 Prochlorococcus sp. HOT208_60m_808M21 | reverse complement strand
AATTATTATGTTTTTTCAAAGCATCTTCTTGAAGGCATAAAGTATTTTCCCCGTACTCTAATTCATAAGAGTGTGATACAAGTTTACCTGGTAGTTTTCCTGGCTTTCTTGCAAAAATAATTGGTTTTTCAAGATTAATAGAAATTGCAGATCCAAATATAAAGCCTCTGGCATCTATAGCTATAATTGCATCTGAATTTTTAACAGAGCTAAAATCACTCATACAATTAATTATTTCTTTAAATATATCTGGATTTTCAACAACGCTCAAAATATCTCTAAATAAAACCCCTTTTTTTGGGAAGTCAGGATAACTTTTTATATGATCTTCTATTTTTTTTGATAACATTTGATTTAAATTGTTCATTTCTTCGATGATACAATATATTACAACAATTTATTTTATAAATGGACCTCCCAGAAAAAATAGAAATAGGAATCATTGGAGGAAG
>MWOX01000114.1 GCA_002026005.1 Prochlorococcus sp. HOT208_60m_808M21 | reverse complement strand
GAAGGATTGGGAAATTTCATGGTCTTTATCGCAAACATCTAATTCCGAAAATAATATTAATATTCTCTTAGTCCATGGATTTGGGGCATCACAAAGACATTGGAGACATAATCAAGATTTTCTTGGTAAAGTTTTTAATTGCTACTCAATAGACTTACTAGGATTCGGAGAGAGCAGTCAGCCTTGCGCATTATTAAATTATGAACCTTATAGGGAAAATTCAATTAAATATTCCTTTGACGTATGGGGCAATCAAATATCATCATTCTGTTCAGAGGTAATAAAATCTCCTGTTTACTTAATAGGAAACTCAATCGGTGGTGTAATTGTATTGAAAGCTGCTGAAATTCTTGAAGATAATTGTAATGGGATCATTTTGATTGATTGTGCGCAAAGAACTATGGAT
>MWOX01000113.1 GCA_002026005.1 Prochlorococcus sp. HOT208_60m_808M21 | reverse complement strand
TTACCTAATGAAGGCGAGATAATAACTTTTAATCAAGGCAAACCTATTGTTCCAAATAATCCAATTGTCCCATTTATTAGGGGTGATGGTACTGGAGTTGATATTTGGCCTGCTACTCAAATCGTTCTTGATTCAGCGATTAAAAAAAGCTATGGAGAAGAAAGAAAAATTAATTGGTTTAAAGTCTATGCAGGCGATGAAGCTTGTGAACTTTATGGAACATATAACTATCTCCCTCAAGATACTATTGAAGCAATCAAACACTTTGGTGTAGCCATCAAAGGTCCTTTGACGACTCCCATAGGTGGAGGTATTAGATCTCTTAATGTTGCATTAAGGCAAATCTTTGATTTATATAGTTGTGTTAGACCATGCAAATATTATTCAGGAACTCCAAGCCCTCACAAAAACCCCCAAAATTTAGA
>MWOX01000112.1 GCA_002026005.1 Prochlorococcus sp. HOT208_60m_808M21 | reverse complement strand
ACCAAGAAATTTAGCAAAAAGTGTAACTGTTGAATAATAAGTTTCTTACAAATTTTTGATCTTTTAATTTATAGCTCTAAAAGTCCATTTGGAGGATTGATGATTAGAAAATTATTTTTTATATCTACTAATGGGACTATTTCTTTAACAAATGGTATAAGAACTTTTTTTTGATTTTTAAATAGTTCAATAACAAGTAAATTATTTTTTTCATTTTCTAAATTGATAACTTTCCCAATTTTTTTTAATTCATCATTTTCTAAAGTCTTGACCTCGAGATTGACAAGTTCTAAAAAATGGAATTCTTCCTTTTTTAATTTTGGTAACGTATCGGATTTGACAAGAATTTTAAATTTTTTCAGTTGCTCTGCACGATTTCTTGTATCTATTCCTTGGAACTTAACTATGAAGGTTTCTTTACCAGGCTGTTTAAAACCAGATATAAGTTCTATTTTTGC
>MWOX01000111.1 GCA_002026005.1 Prochlorococcus sp. HOT208_60m_808M21 | reverse complement strand
CCCGGTTTTAAAAATCTTTCTTCAAAATCACTTAGAGATTTAACCTTTACGTGTCCATTTATTCCATGACATGATGTTATCAATCCAACAATCAACCATTCATTTTTTATTTATCATATATTGTATTAGAAAGAGTGTTTTATGGAATTGTCTACTAAACCCATACTCCCTGGATCTTTTGTTGTTGTAAAAGACACCAATTCTATTTATAGAGGATATAAAGGGTTTGTACAAAGAGTGACAAAAAAGAGAGCAGCGGTTCTTTTTGAAGGAGGTAATTGGGATAAACTCATAACTTTTCAGCTAACCAATTTAGAAATAGTATAAAAATTATATTTTACCTGCAGTAATAAATTTTTCTATCAAAACTCTAGCTGCATTTGTTTCTGCTTGTTTATGAGACTTGCCGAATGCAGATGATTCTTTTAATCCTTCGATAAATATATCGCAAGAAAATCTTTTAGGGTCCCCATTTTTCTTTGAGACTTCAATTATTTTATAGACTGGCAAATTGAAACCTTTACTTTGACACCATTCTTGCAATACTGTTTTAGGTTTGAATTTATATGGAGCTTTCAAAAATATTTCTGAATCTTCTTCCCAAATATCATCTAACCAAAGATTTACTTCCTTAATGGAATTAAAGCACTTGTAAACAGCACCGATTAAAGCTTCTGTAGCTTCACCAATAATAGTATTCTTTGAATTGTCATCACCAAGAGCTTTAGGTCCTTTAATTATTAATTTCTCTATATCAATTTCCCTCCCTA
>MWOX01000110.1 GCA_002026005.1 Prochlorococcus sp. HOT208_60m_808M21 | reverse complement strand
TCCTGCTTCCCCCGAAGCTACTCTTGATTGTCTAATGGAATCTAAAAGACTTGTTTTGCCATGATCTACATGACCCATCACTGTAATAACAGGCGGTCTTCTTATTAGATTAACAATATCATCAGATTCAATCATATCAACTGTTTTCTCAGCAGCTTCTTGGATATCATCTTGTAAAACAGGCACCCCAAATTCTTCTGCTACAGTTTCGATTGTTGCTAAGTCAAGTGATTGAGTAACAGTTGCAGTTATGCCTTTGAAGAAAAGAGATTTTATTATTTCAGAACTTTCAAGGCTTAATTTATCAGCTAATTCTTGAACAGTTAAATTATCTTCGGGAACTATTATCATTTCAGGTCTTACTTGTTTGGCCTCTTTTGCAGCCTTTAATTCCATTGCTCTCCTTTTCTGCCTTTGTCTTGTGGTCTCTTTTTTCTTCTTCTTAAATTGTTTGATAGATTTTTGAGATTTAGTTTCTTCAGACTTTTCTTTCTTAG
>MWOX01000011.1 GCA_002026005.1 Prochlorococcus sp. HOT208_60m_808M21 | reverse complement strand
TCCTTAAAGCCATACCTAAAGATGCAGTTGTCTTTCCCTTGCCATTTCCTGTAAAAACAATTAATAATCCTTTTTTTGATTTTCTGATTTGTAGTCTTTCGGCTTGAATATGTTTTCTTTGCTGCATTCTTTTTTTATATGAGCTCTCATCGCTTTCCGGTGATAATTTACCTCCCATTCCAAGTTTATTTGCTTGATTATCGAGGTTAAATATTTTCTCGGAAGATGAAGTTTTTTCTTGCATATGACCCTATTTTTATTAAATTATTATAAATCTTTAAATATTTTTAACTCTTTTAACTTTTAAAAGTGCATTATTCACGGCCTGTTGTTGATCTCTTTTAGTAATCCAGTGGTGATAAGTTTGAGTATGTAAACTAACCGAATGTCCCATCATTCTGGCAGCCACGGTATCAGGTAAATCATAAAATATTGTTCTAACTGCCCAAGCATGTCTTAGATCATAAGGTTTTATTTGTAAAGAGTAACGCTTAAACTGATCAGTAATTTTTTTTCCAATATTCTGTAGGGTTGTAATTTTCAGGTCTCTATTGATATTTGGTAGAAGTTCTGGATTATCACCAAGTTTTGACAATTCGAACTTTTCCACCCATTCAGGGTGAAATGGCCAAACTTGATGTTCCCCAGTTTTAGTCGTAGGTAAAACTCTAATAATTTTGTCCCCAAAATTAGTAAGAGAACTTAAATCACAAAAAAATACCTCATGATTCCTTAATCCATATGTAGCCATCAGACCAAAAACAAATTTCCAAGATTTGTTTGGGATAGTCTCCCAGAGTTTCTCTATTAATTCGTCTTTAGGAAGATCCCTAAATCCTGCTTTGTTCAGACCATATCCCCTAGAATTTAATTTCCAATCTTCTGGTAATTTGATGTCCAAAAACTTAGCTAAAACACTTAAAGAAGTAGCGCATTGTTTCCTACTTCTGGTACCTTCCTTATAACTTTCAAGTGTTTTTTGAAATACTTTTTCTAAAGCTTCATTCTCATAGTCATTGTAAATATTTAGTATTCTTTTCATATATGGTTTGTAAGAACTTCTCCAAGTACTTTTTCTAGTGCTGGTTCGAAAATCATTTTTATTTTCTTTAAAAAAAAATTCCTCAAATTGATTTAATCTTTTTGGGAATTCAAAACCATCTTTTATTTCCTTTTTATAGGGTTTGCCTATCCAATTAATCCAATCAAATTGATTCAATTCCAATTGCAAATTGATTAATTGTAATTTTTTTTTGGCTTCCTCTAATCCAGAAATATCAGCTCTTAAACCAAGAGATATTCTTTGAATTTTAAAATTATTGTTATCTTCTTTGGAGGGTAGTGAACCACGAATATTTAATTTCTCTCCTCTTTTCTCAATTTTAAGTTTGCTGCCTTGAGTAGCAAATTTATCATTGATATTATTAATTTCCTGAATTACGTTCATTTACTTATATAATTGACCATATATTGACGTTTTTAATGTTAATTTTCAATCTCCATAAATTTTAAATGGATAAAATAGGCGTCTTACTAATGAATTTAGGAGGGCCTGAACGTATTACTGATGTAGGCCCATTCTTATACAATCTTTTTTCTGATCCGGAAATTATTAGGACCCCTTTCCCCGTTTTTCAAAAGCCCCTAGCTTGGTTAATTAGCACCCTTAGGAGCACTACTTCACAACAGGCCTACCTTTCTATAGGTGGAGGTTCACCTATCAGAAGGATAACAGAACAACAAGCGAGAGAATTACAATCTAAATTAAGGGACAAAGGATTTAATGCTACTACCTATATTGCTATGAGGTATTGGCATCCTTTTACCGAATCGGCAATTGCTGATATGAAAGCAGATGGCATAGATCAAGTGGTTGTAATACCCTTGTATCCACATTTTTCGATAAGTACTAGTGGTTCGAGCTTTAGGGAATTAAAAAAATTGCGAGATTCTGATGACGAATTTAAGAAGGTTCCAATGAGATGTGTAAGGAGTTGGTTCAGTCAATCAGGTTATTTAAAGTCTATGGTCGAATTAATTTCTGAACAAATTTCACTTTGTGAATTACCTTCAAAAGCCCATATATTTTTCACTGCTCATGGAGTTCCTAAGAGTTACGTAGAGGAAGCTGGAGATCCTTACAAACAACAAATTGAAGATTGTTCTTTATTGATTATAAATGAGCTGGAAAAATGTTTAGGGCATAGTAACCCTTATACACTTTCTTATCAAAGTAGAGTTGGTCCCGTTGAATGGTTAAAGCCTTATACAGAAGAAGTGCTAGCTGATCTTGGAAGGTCAAATGTTAATGATCTGATTGTGGTCCCTATAAGTTTCGTTGGAGAGCATATCGAAACATTGCAAGAAATTGATATTGAATATAAAGAAATTGCTGTAAAGGCTGGTATTAAAAATTTTCGGAGAGTTAAGGCTTTAAATACTCATCCTACTTTTATTGAAGGCCTTAGTGATCTAGTGATTTCCTGTTTGGAAGGACCTCTTGTTAATATAGAGGAGGCCTCACAGTTGCCTGAAAAAGTTAAACTTTATCCCCAAGAGAAGTGGCAATGGGGTTGGAATAATAGTTCAGAAGTGTGGAACGGAAGGGTCGCAATGATTATTTTTCTTGTGCTTTTTATTGAACTTATTTCAGGCTCTGGACCCCTACATAAATTAGGCATTTTATAAAGAACAAGTGAAATTTATTTGATAATTTTTAATTTTTTGAGAGATTATTTTGAATACATTTCTGACATTACATTTCTAAATGAGGCAAAAGTATTTAATTAAGTTTAATATTTATAGTAAATATTGAATTTCTTTAGTGACCCTCACTTCGAGATCCTTTTCAAAGGGTAGTTCAAAACATGAAAATCCAGTTTGGATAACTGGTGCAGATGCACTAATGGATTCTCTAAAAATTCATGGAGTAAAAGTTATATTTGGATATCCTGGGGGAGCCATACTACCAATATATGACGCTGTGCATAAGGCAGAAAAAGAAGGTTGGTTAAAGCATTATATGGTTAGGCATGAACAAGGTGGTTCACATGCGGCTGATGGATATGCAAGATCTACTGGTGAAGTAGGAGTATGTTTTGGGACCTCAGGCCCAGGTGCAACAAATTTAGTAACTGGAATTGCCACTGCACAAATGGATTCAGTACCCCTAGTTGTAGTTACTGGTCAAGTCCCAAGACCTGCTATAGGGACAGATGCTTTTCAAGAAACTGATATTTTTGGAATCACTCTTCCAATAGTGAAACATTCATGGGTAATAAGAGATCCTTCAGATATAGCGAAAGTAGTTTCTGAAGCTTTTTTTATAGCATCATCTGGAAGACCTGGACCTGTTTTAATTGATATACCCAAAGATGTAGGTCAGGAGTTCTTTAATTACCAAAGAGTTTTGCCTGGTGAGATTATTCCTAAAGGATTCAAAAGGAATGGAGAAATTAATGATTGCGATATCAATAAAGCAATTAAATTAATAGAAGATTCTGAAAGACCTCTTCTATATGTAGGAGGTGGGGCCATATCTTCAGGGGCTCATGATGAAATAAAAACTCTGGCAAAGAATTATCAAATACCAGTTACCACAACCTTAATGGGGAAGGGAGCTTTTGATGAAAAAGATAATTTATCAGTAGGGATGTTAGGAATGCATGGAACTGCTTATGCAAATTTCGCTGTTACAGAATGCGATCTTTTAATTGCTGTTGGAGCTAGATTCGATGATAGGGTAACAGGAAAATTAGATACTTTTGCACCTAATGCAAAGGTAATTCATATAGATATCGACCCAGCAGAAGTTAATAAAAATAAACGTGTAGATGTTGCAATTGTTTCTGATGTTTCAAAAGCTGTTCTCAAAATTAATGAACAATCTCTAAAAAACAAATTTACTTGTCAGACGAAAAAATGGTTAGAAAAAATTAATTTTTGGAAAAATAAACACCCTTTATATGACCCGCCCAAAGAAGGGGAAATTTATCCTCAGGAGGTTCTTTTAAAAGTGAGGGAACTTTCACCAGAAGCTTATGTAACTACAGATGTTGGACAACATCAGATGTGGGCTGCTCAATACCTTAGGAATTCTCCAAGAAAATGGATTAGTAGTGCAGGCTTAGGAACTATGGGTTTTGGATTGCCCGCTGCAATTGGAGTAAAAGCAGCCTTACCTAATTCGGATGTAATTTGTATTGCAGGAGATGCAAGTGTCTTAATGAATATTCAAGAATTAGGAACATTAACTCAATATGGTCTAAAGGTGAAATTGATTATTATCAATAATCGCTGGCAAGGGATGGTAAGACAATGGCAGGAAAGTTTCTACGATGAAAGATATTCCTCATCTGATATGAGTTGTGGTGAACCTGATTTTGTAAAACTTGCTGAGTCTTTTGGAGTTAAAGGAACCTTAATTTCTGATAGAAAACAATTACAGAATGAATTAAAAAATGCGCTTGATCATGACGGCCCCGCCTTGATTAATATCCTTGTAAGAAGAAGTGAAAATTGTTATCCAATGGTTCCTCCCGGTAAAAGTAATGCTCAAATGGTTGGATATGTTAATTGTGAAGACTAATTTTTTTTAATTCGTCATTTTAAAAAATTAACCTTAAGATAATTTAAAACTTAGATATTTCTGAATTGAAAAAATTATCAAAAATTCTAATTATAGCCTGCCTGATTGTTCTTAATCCTGTAATAGTTAACTCGGCTGAAATTCTTCAAATTAAAAGTTCAAATACTATATTGGTGGGGGATCAAAATAGGAATTTAACTATTCGATTATTTTGTGTAGATGTAAAAGAAAATGATGAGCTCGAAGCAACAAATTTACTTAAGAGCGAATTCCCAAGGGGAAGCAAAGTGAAAATAAAACCTTTTGGTTCTAAAGAGAATGTTTTGTTAGCAAAAGTTTTTAATATTAAAAGTAATAAGGAGATGACTGAATTCTTAGTCGCTAATGACTTAACTAGTGAAATATGTCCAAGTTAACTATCTCTATGAGCAAATTAAATTCCATTGTCTCGAGATTGTTTTGTTTTTTCTCCAAGAATTAAATTCATTTTTAAATTTGTATGTGCATAAATTTGAAATGTCTATATTTGCATTAGGAATGTTCTCACTTAAAAGTTGTCTATAGGCAGATTTTTTGAGATCAAGTTGATTTAAGTTTTGCACTTTAAAGTAATTTGAATCACTAAAACAAAGATCTTTTTCAGTTTTAGTTAAATTCAAAGTTATTTTTTTGTTTTCGGCCTTTCTATAAAATTCTTTGAGTGTCAATTTATCAACCAGATAATGTTCTTTCGAAATTGCTGGTCCTATGGCAACAAGTAAGTCATCTCTAGATGTCCCAAAATTATCGAAAATTTTAACTAGGTTTTTTATTATTTTTTTTTCTAAACCTTTTCTTCCACAATGTAAGGCTGCTACATTTCTTGTCCTTTTATCGGCAAAAAATATTGGCATGCAATCAGCTGTGTAAATCCATAAGTTTTGATTACATTTATTTCCAATAAGACCATCTGCATCACTCTTACTCCCCTCTTGCGAAAGTGATCCAAAGACAATCACATTACTGTGAATTTGATTAGAGACACAATTTATGTAATTTTCATTAAAATGATCCCCCAATAGTTGAAGAAAGTTCTCATGGCTTGACTTCGTAAAGTATGCATGTTTAAAGTTATATTGACTAAGGATAGGCGATGAATAATACTCAAATTTTTTGTTTTGAGTAAAAATTTCAGATTTTAAAAAATATATTTCTTTGTAAGGAATAGTTTCTTCTCCTTAAATGAATTTATGATAATAATTCAATATCTCTCAAGATCCAAAATCCTGCAAACTTTTCGACATATGGCGTTGACTGTATGGAAATAAATTGATAACCATAAGAATTTTTTTTATTCTCCAAAAACTTTGCACTAAAAATGTTTGCATCTTTTTCGGGCAAATCTGTAACTAGCCACTTATCGTCTTCTGAAGCTTCAAGTATGAGTTGGTTCTTATTGATGACTAATTTAATAGGTTCTAAACAACTGAACCAAGCAGAAAGTGCTAAAGATCTATCTTTGCTAAAAAGTCTTAATCCTGGAACTAAGTTATTGTCATCTAAATCTGTCTGAATTGGGAAAATATCTCCAAATTCCATAGGCCAATTTTCTGCTGATTTTAATTCGCCGATTGATATTTCAGAGATAGTTAAAGCGTCGCCCCTTACTGCTTCTGGCAGGGGTTGAGGAGGGTTTTCCATTTTAGAAGTAAAAGTAGGGGCTAATACGCCTCTTACATAACCTTTTTCCTTTGGATAAATCTCTTTTTCAAGAAATTCGATTCTATCTAATAAATTGTAAGTTCTCCTACTTACAATAGGCTCAATACTTAGGGCCTCCAGAGATTTTTTAATGATCGATTTCATTGACGACCTCCAGAATCGAACTATTGAAGGTTTCTCCCAACCTTCTTTTTTTGCCTCACTTATTGCTTCATTTAGCGCATTTGTAAGCCATACTGAGTTAACTTGATTGGCAGGGCATTTTTTATTCCAAAGAAAAATATCTTCTGTCTTATAACTTCTTGAAGAGCAAATAATTAACTCCCACCTTTTTTTTCCATTTGATTCAATAATTGGTCTTGAGTAAAAGTCTAATTCCCAATCTGAAATTTTTAATTTAAGACTTGACTCCATTTTTTTATTGATTTTCATTGATCTTGTTCTTTTTTATCGAAGAGTGCTTTAGTTTTTAGTGCTCTCTCTGTGGCTTCTTGCATAACTTTTTGCTTATCAATAATTAATTCTCCCGCAGAGTTTTCTAGGAGTGCTGTATTGAGACCAATACGCCCTTTTTCGAGGTCAATTTCAGATATTAAAGCTTTTATAATTTCTCCTTCTCTAAAAACTTCTCTTAAAGAACGAATCGATCCATTTGTTAGTGAGGATTGATGAAGAAGTCCACTAGCTCCACCTAAATCAACAAAGAAGCCATATGGTTTTACAGCTAAAACTTCCCCTTCAATTAATTGACCTAATTCTAGACTTGAAAGTTTAGAGACTAATGATGCTTTCTTTTCAGAGAGAACTAATTTTCTGGATTCTGGGTTAACCTCAAGAAATGCGACTTTTAGATTTTGGCCAACAAATGATTGATAATCTTGACCATCTTCAAGTTGAGATCTAGGGATGAATCCTCTTAATCCATCTACATCACAAGTAAGCCCACCTCTGTTAAATCCATTAATTAAAACGTTAATTAATTCTCCATTTTTTGCGGAATTTGATACTTTCTCCCAACTTTGCCTGAGAATTAATGCCCGAGCGCTTACTGTTACCATCCCATCTGCATTTTGTTCTTTGATAACCAAAACTTCCATTTCAAGGCCTAAAGAAAACTTTTCTTTAAAGTTAGTTATGACACCCAAACCACATTCTTTTTTGGGCATATAACCAGGTGCTTTCCCACCAATGTCAACATATAATCCATCACTTTCGATTGCTATAACCTTACCTGAAATTGTTTCTCCAGTAGCCCCAATTGGCTCATTTGCATTTAATGCCTCCAAAAAAGCACTTTCATCAAAATCGAATTCATCAACTGTTCTTTCAAATTGAAAATCTGTGTTTTGCTCAGAAAAATTAAGGGGTCTATTTAATTCTTGTTGAGTTAAATCTTGTTGAGGAATATCAAAATAGTTGGTCTTTGCATTACTGTCCTCAATTTCTTTTACCGAATCATCATTAATGATTTTAGGTTTGATTGCAAAATTTTCTTTTTTAATATCTTCTTGCGAATTGGTTTGCTCATTATCTATTTTTTGAGTATCTTTCTTGCTTATGTGAAGTACCTGAAGAGGTTTTTTATTGCCCTTTTGTTGAATATTATCTTGGGCATTTTTATTACTGACTCCCATCGTAGGTAAAATAAGGATAATTAATTATTAACATACTCTAAATGTTAGTACTCAAAATTAAAATTAATGAACTTTAAACCAATACCTAATAAATTTGAATATTTAAATTGGCAAGAAATTGAGTGTGTTGCAAAAAACAAAAGATCAACAGTGATTTGGCCATTCGGCGCTGTTGAGCAACATGGACCGCATTTGCCTCTTGCTACAGACAGTATTTTTGTTGATGAAATTATTAGCGAAGTTTTTAAATTATTCTCTGCCGATATTCCATTAAAAAAACTTCCAACCCAATATATTGGTTTTTCTCCAGAACATAAAGGTTTCGCAGGGACAATTTCACTTTCCTCAAATTTAATAACTTCAATGATAAAGGAAGTCGGAGGTCAATTATCTGAAATGGGTTTTAAAAGATTGATATTAATTAATGGACATGGAGGTCAAATTTCACTATTAAATACAGCTGCAAGAGAGCTAAGAAGTGTCGCACCAGGGATGGCAGTTTTCCCTTGTTTCTTATGGAGTGGTGTGAATGGATTGAGTGAATTGTTAACAAAAACTGAGATTGCGGATGGGCTCCATGCTTCTTTAGCTGAAACAAGTTTGATGCTGGCTTTGAAGCCAGAATTAGTAGGTGGTGAACGCCCAAATGAGGGTTATAAATTAGAGATCCCTGAAGGTTGGAGTCTAGAGGGCAATGCGCCAACTGCCTGGTTTACTGACGACTTCAGTAAATCAGGTGTTATTGGAGATAGTAGAGGAGCAAATGAGTCTTTAGGAAAGAATTTAAAGGAATTATTGATTAATCATTGGTTCAAATTGATTATGAATCTGATGCAATCAGATTGGCCAAACAATTCTTAAATAAGTTATTAGTAAAAAATGTGACTTAACAATTGAAAATATTTTCATGATATTTAAATAAACTCTCTATAATCATGTAATATTCATGCATAATGAGCAAAAGATTACTGACATGCAAACTCTAGAATCAAATAAAAAAGCTATTGAAGAATCGACTAATCCGATTTCTTTAGATCTACCCGACTTCACTACAGATTCTTATAAAGATGCATACAGCAGGATAAATGCAATTGTTATAGAGGGAGAGCAAGAGGCGCATGATAATTACATTTCAATAGCAACTTTAATTCCAAATGAGTTAGAGGAGTTAACTAAATTGGCGAGAATGGAAATGAAACATAAAAAAGGCTTTACTGCATGTGGAAGAAATTTAGGTGTAGTAGCTGATATGGAATTTGCTAAAAAATTCTTTTCTAAATTACATGGTAATTTTCAAGTTGCTCTTGAAAAAGGAAATTTAACAACATGTCTTTTAATACAAGCCATCTTAATTGAAGCATTTGCAATTTCTGCTTATAACGTCTATATAAGAGTTGCTGATCCTTTTGCAAAAAAAATCACAGAGGGAGTGGTTAAAGATGAATATCTTCATTTAAATTATGGTCAAGAGTGGCTTAAAGAGAATTTATCTACTTGTAAAGTGGAGTTAATGGAAGCTAATAAGGTTAATCTTCCTTTAATTAAAAAGATGTTAGATGAAGTAGCAGATGACGCATCAGTTTTAGCTATGGACAGAGAAGAATTAATGGAAGAATTTATGATTGCTTATCAAGATACATTGATGGAAATAGGTCTAGATAATAGAGAAATTGCAAGAATGGCTATGGCAGCTATTGTATAATTTTACTTCTAATTAATTAAGGCTTTTAATAATTAATCAATCCTATTTAAATAGTTACCTCTGTGCTATTGTTCATAACATCGTATAGAAACCATTTATAAATTTTAAATGTTTGGGTTAATAGGCCACTCAACCAGTTTTGAAGATGCAAAAAGAAAAGCTTCGATGCTAGGCTTTGATCATATTGCTGATGGAGACTTGGATGTTTGGTGTACTGCTCCTCCTCAGCTTGTTGAAAATGTAGAAGTTAAGAGTGCTACTGGAATATCTATTGAAGGTTCTTATATAGATTCCTGCTTTGTCCCTGAAATGCTTTCTAGGTTTAAAACTGCTAGAAGAAAAGTACTAAATGCTATGGAACTAGCTCAGAAAAAAGGGATTAACATTACTGCTTTAGGAGGGTTTACTTCTATTATTTTTGAGAATTTTAATCTTCTACAGCATAAACAAATTAGAAATACTTCATTAGAGTGGGAAAGGTTTACTACTGGCAATACTCATACCGCCTGGGTTATTTGTAAGCAACTAGAAATAAATGCGCCTCGTATTGGCATAGACCTTAAAAAAGCAACTGTTGCTGTAATTGGTGCTACAGGTGATATTGGTAGTGCTGTTTGTAGATGGCTTATCAATAAAACTGGGATTTCAGAACTTCTTATGGTAGCAAGACAACAAGAACCACTAGCGCTGTTACAAAAAGAATTAGATGGTGGTACCGTAACAAGCTTAAATGAGGCATTGCCTAAGGCGGATATTGTTGTATGGGTTGCAAGTATGCCTAAAACTATTGAAATTGATACAGATAACTTAAAAAAACCATGTTTAATGATTGATGGCGGATACCCCAAAAATCTTGATGAGAAATTTCAAGGTGAAAATATTCATGTTTTAAAAGGAGGTATAGTAGAGTTTTTTAATGATATTGGTTGGAATATGATGGAACTTGCGGAAATGCAAAACCCTCAGCGAGAGATGTTTGCTTGCTTTGCAGAAGCTATGATTTTAGAATTTGAAAAGTGTCATACAAACTTTAGTTGGGGAAGAAATAACATTTCCCTTGAAAAGATGGAGTTTATTGGAGCAGCATCTTTAAAACATGGTTTTTCTGCGATTGGACTTGATAAGCAGCCTAACGTATTAACTGTTTAAATTATGGCTAAACGTTACCTCCTTGATTTTGAAAAGCCTCTTGTTGAACTTGAGAAGCAGATAGAGCAAATTAAAGAATTAGCTCGAGATTCAGAAGTAGATGTTAGTCAACAACTTCTGCAGCTTGAAACCTTAGCTGCTAGGAGAAGAGAAGAAATATTTAAATCTCTCACCCCTGCTCAAAAGATTCAGGTAGCTAGACATCCTCAAAGACCTAGTACTTTGGATTTTGTTCAAATGTTTTGTGATGACTGGATAGAATTACATGGAGACAGAAATGGTGGCGATGATATGGCACTAATTGGGGGGATAGGTTCGATAAATAAAAGACCAGTGTTGATGTTAGGGCATCAGAAAGGAAGGGACACAAAAGAAAATGTAGTAAGAAACTTTGGGATGGCAAAACCAGGAGGTTATAGAAAAGCTCTTAGATTAATGCAGCATGCAAATAGATTTTCTTTGCCAATTCTTACATTTATTGATACTCCTGGAGCTTATGCTGGTTTAAAAGCTGAAGAACAAGGTCAAGGTGAAGCTATTGCAAGAAACCTTCGAGAGATGTTTGGATTGAAAGTTCCAATTGTGGCTACTGTCATTGGAGAAGGAGGTTCTGGAGGAGCACTTGGAATAGGTGTTGCCGATAGGTTACTAATGTTTGAACACAGTGTTTACACAGTTGCTAGTCCAGAAGCATGTGCATCAATTTTGTGGAGAGATGCTGCGAAGGCACCAGAAGCTGCATCAGCACTTAAAATTACAGGTAAAGATTTGCTTAAATTAGGTATAATAGATGAGGTATTACCAGAACCTTCTGGTGGGAATAATTGGGCTCCTTTAGATGCTGGTAACACACTAAAAGAGGCTATTGAGAAACATCTTAACGCTTTACTGCAAATGCCTGAAGAAGAATTAATTGAGGAAAGATACAAAAAGTTTAGGGATTTAGGTAAATTTATCGAAGCAAACAATATTGAAGAGATTTATAGTGAAATCCCCCAAAAAACTGAATAACTTGAAACTAGCTTTTATAACGGGTGCTACGAAAGGTATTGGTAGATCTACCGCAATTACTTTTGCCAATGCTGGCTGGGATTTAATTTTACTTTCCAGGAATATGGATTTAATGGAGAAACTAAAGAGCGAACTGTTGACCACTAAATCAAAAATTAACCTAGTAAGATGTAATTTATCTAATCCTCTAGAAATAGAGCATTGTGTTAAAGAAGCAGTTGAGAAGTATGGGTGCCCTTCAGTATTGATAAATAATGCCGGTTGCGCATTTAATGGCTCTTTAGTTGAAATGGAATTAGGTCAATGGGAACAAACTATTCAAATAAACCTCACAAGTGTTTTTCAAATTTGTAGTTCAATAATTCCTCAAATGAGAAAAAATGGTGGTTTAGTTATTAATGTCAGTAGTCATGCCTCTTATAATGCATTCCCCCAATGGGGAGCTTATTGTGTTTCAAAATCTGCACTAGCTATGTTTACTAAATGCTTGAGGGAGGAGGAGAGATCTAATTCAATAAGAGCATGCACAATAACTCTTGGTTCAGTAAATACTCCTCTTTGGGACTCCGAATCAATCAATTCTGATTTTGATAGAACTTCTATGCTTTCCTCAAAAGATGTGTCAGAAACTATTCTCTACATGGCTCAAAAACCTGAATCACAATTGATCGAAGACTTGACTTTGATGCCTTCTGGCGGAGCCTTTTAAACATTCTGTTTATCTGATTAATCTTAAAACAGTGATTTTTTTTAGTGCTATTTGAACCCGATTGAACAAGAGAATGTGATATAGTATATGAGTAATTAAGCTTTTGGAAGATACAGTTAATTAAGTTGCATACAATTTTCTGTTTAGAATTTTATGACCTCGACATTACCCAACGATAATATTAGAAACTTCGACGACCAGATTACTAATAAACTAATTTCTGAAATTATAAGAGACAGAATTAAGAATTCTGGTACAAGATTTAGTGCTAACGATAATATTTCTGATTTTATAAATCCTGGTGAATTAGAAATTTTAGAAAAAGAAGTAGCCTCAAGAGTTAAAGACTTACTAAAGTCCCTCGTAATTGATGTTGAGAATGATCATAATACTCAAGAAACTGCTGAAAGAGTTTCAAAAATGTATCTAAATGAAGTTTTTAAAGGTAGATATCATGAACAACCTAAAGTCACAAGTTTCCCTAATGACAAGAATCTTGATGAAATCTATACAGTTGGTCCAATTTCGGTAAGATCTGCATGTTCACATCACTTAGTTCCAATTCTAGGAGATTGCTGGATAGGTATTAAACCTGGAAATAAAGTCATAGGACTTTCAAAATTTGCGAGAGTTGCTGATTGGGTTTTTTCCAGACCTCATATTCAGGAAGAAGCTGTAATGATCCTTGCAGATGAAATTGAAAAACTGTGTGAACCTAAAGGTTTAGGCATTATTGTAAAGGCCCAACATTATTGTATGAAGTGGAGGGGAGTTAAAGAACCAAATACAAGTATGATTAATTCTGTGGTTAGAGGCGATTTTAGACACGATTTAAGTTTAAAACAAGAATTTTTTGAGCTTGTAAAACAGCAGTCCGCTACTAATAATTATTAATTTCTTTTTAAAAAATTAAAAAGATCTTCTGTTTTTTTAATATCTTTTAAACCCGGAGAAAATTCAATACTACTTGAAATATCTAGTCCATCAGGTTTGATATCTGTAAGGATTTCATTGATCCATTCAATTGATATTCCACCTGCTAACCACCAGGGTTTGCTAAATTGGAGATTTTTTAAATAAGTAGATTTTATTTTTTCCCCTGAACCTCCATAAGTTTTTTCATTCCAAGAATCAAGTAGGATAGCATCTACAAAATCCTCAAAAGGCTTTATTTTATCAATATCCTTTTCCGTTTTTATTCTGAAAGCCTTCCAAAGGCCAATATTGGGAATTTTTTCCCTTATTTTTTTGCAGTAATCAATATCTTCATCTCCATGTAATTGAATGATAGTTTCACTAGGGTTTCCTAAGAAATTTTTAATAATTAAGTCTATTGGACAATTTTGTACAACTGATACCCTCTCGATTTTTGGATGCAACTTTTCTAAGGTTTTAAAAATTTTTTTCTTAATTTCAGCTGATATATATCTTGGGGAATCTTTCACTGAAATAATGCCGATAGCATGTGCTCCTAATTTTGCGACTTGAAGAGCTTGTTCTTCTGAGGTTAGGCCACAAATTTTAATTAAGGTATTAGGCTTGGGCATATAATTATTCTGATATGTAAGATTAATATTATTAATAAATATAGCGGAGATTATTTTTGAGAAGTTGGCAAATTTTTAAAATATGGGGAATCCCCTTTAAAGTTCATCCGTATTGGTTTGCTGTCCTTTTTTTATTCTCATGGAGTATAAGTAATCAGGTTAATTTAACTTCTGGTGATATTTATAATATTAAAGAATCTTGGATTATAGGATTTTTAACTTCTTTTTTCGTATTATCTTCAATTATTTTTCATGAGGTTTTTCATACTTTTGTTTCACTTAATCAGGGTGTAAAAATAAAAAAAATTACTTTTTATTTTCTAGGAGCAATTTTACAAATAGATAAGTATTGTCAAACTGCTTTAGGTA
>MWOX01000109.1 GCA_002026005.1 Prochlorococcus sp. HOT208_60m_808M21 | reverse complement strand
TTTTTGGTCCACTAGGCTTAAGACCAATAGTAGAAGGAATGAATATGGGTTTTTTGCTTTTAGCTTTTAATCAGATATCAAACAATATGGGTATGCTTAGATATACAAGTGGAGGAAATTATAAAATACCAGCAGTAGTTCGAGGACCTGGTGGAGTTGGTCGTCAACTTGGTGCTGAGCATAGTCAAAGACTTGAAGCATATTTTCATGCAGTTCCTGGCATAAAGATTGTTGCATGTAGTACGCCGACAAATGCTAAAGGTTTAATGAAAGCAGCTATAAGAGATGATAATCCGGTTCTATTTTTCGAACATGTTCTTCTATACAATTTGTCTGAAGAATTACCTGAGGGTGATTATACTTGCGCTTTAGATCAGGCTGACGTAGTAAAAGAAGGTAAAGATATTACTTTATTGACTTATTCAAGAATGAGACATCACTGCCATAAAGCTGTTGAAGAATTAGAAAAAAAAGGAATAGATGTTGAGTTAAT
>MWOX01000108.1 GCA_002026005.1 Prochlorococcus sp. HOT208_60m_808M21 | reverse complement strand
CATTTCTTCAGTGATATATCCGTTTCTCGCAAAGTTCATTTGAGTTACATTTTCTTTCCCAAGGCGAGGCTTAATCCACGAACTTCTCATAATTTACAAATTTTTTAAAAGTGTTATTACTAAAGTTTGATCAATTCTTCACTTCCCTGCATCAAGGTTAATGATTTAGGTTCAAAGGGTATGATCTCAGCTAAGTTAAAATTCTTAGCACCCCTAGTATTTATATTATTAATAGCTCTTTTCTAAAAAATAGTCATCTCATGTTGCGTAAAAATAAATAAAATGATTTTATTTAGTTTTTTGATAAGACTTAATCTTTTTTAAAATATTTTTCCTATCCAATTGTCTGCTTATACCTCTCTCCAAAATAATTACAATCCCCATTAAGCCAATAGGTAAATAAAAAATTTTCCTAGAATTGTCCCTAAATATTAATCCGATAGCAGATATGAGGATCATGAAGGGAGCCACAAAAGATAAAATAAATCGTTTATTAAAATTCATTTACCAATTGTATTAATTTTTTCATT
>MWOX01000107.1 GCA_002026005.1 Prochlorococcus sp. HOT208_60m_808M21 | reverse complement strand
ATTGTCGCTCTATGAACAGAACTAGCAAAAGTAGTAAGGATAACTCGTTCTTTTGCCTCTGCAATATGTTTTTCTAAAGAGGGATAGATAGTTTTCTCAGAAGGACAAAAACCTGGAACTTCGGCATTAGTAGAATCACTGAACATGCATAAAACACCCTTCTCTCCATAATGCACCATTCTTTCAATATCAAATTGCTCTCCATCTACTGGCATATGATCAAACTTAAAATCTCCCGCGAAAATAATTGTGCCAACAGGTGTTGTAACTGCTAAAGAAAAGCTATCGCAAATAGAATGGGTATTTCGAATAAATTCAACAGAAAAATGTTGTCCTACTTTTACAACATCTCTTGGATTTACTGTCTGTATAGTTGTTCTATCAGATACCCCTGCTTCCTCCATTTTTCCTCTAAGCATCGACATTGCCAGTCTTGGGCCATAAATAATGGGAATAT
>MWOX01000106.1 GCA_002026005.1 Prochlorococcus sp. HOT208_60m_808M21 | reverse complement strand
AAAAAGATTACCTTCTTTCATAAAAGACAAAAACGTTCAGAAATATCAAGAGCTTGTAAAGAAAATTGGAATCAGAGGATGATTTCAATTAATGAAAAAAAAGCAATCTAAAAAAAAGACACAATTTAAAAAGAAAAAAAATTATCCTGAGAAAACTGCGTTTGCTAATCTAGAAAAAGCATCAAGTACTGTAACTACCCCAAGAAGATCATCAACAGGAATACCTAAATATGTTGCTGACAGAATGGCAAGAAGAATATTTTTTACAGCAGGAATTCCCACAATATTAGGGATGTCAGTTTTTGTTGTTAGCTATTTCATAGTTACTAGAAATATTGCTGAGATACCTCCTTCATCAACAATTGCAATTTCAGCATTGTTTTTTTTGCTAGGTCTAGCAGGATTGAGTTTTGGAATATTATCAGCTAGTTGGGA
>MWOX01000105.1 GCA_002026005.1 Prochlorococcus sp. HOT208_60m_808M21 | reverse complement strand
TTTTACAATATAAATACGCTAGTTCACTAAGATCATTACGTTCATTATTGTATTTGCTCATTTTTTGGGAAAAATTATTTATCCTTTCAGAACAACCAGGATAGATGAATTCTAAGGTAGGAAGAATTTTTTTTTCTTACTAAATTTCTTTTTGATTTAAGATCTGAATTTGTAGGATCTTCCCAGACTGGGATCTTCATATCATTACAAAATTGTTTTGTATCTTCCCTACTGAAAATTAATATTGGTCTTATTAAAAAAATTTGATTTTCTATTAATCTTTTACTCTCAATATTACTCAGACCTGCAAAATTGCTTCCTCTAGATAAATTGAGGATAAATGTTTCTGCATTATCACTACTCGTATGACCAGTTAACAAATAAATATTATTTTTTTGCTGGTTTGTATTTAATAAATTTTTGGCTCTTTCACATAATTTTTTATATCTCCATTCTCGTGCTTTTTCTTCTGAAGAAATACTTTCTTTATTTGCTTGATCAAAAGAGAATGAAATATTTTTATCTTCGCAATAATCTTTTAATTCAAGAGCATATAATGATGATTTTTCGTGCCACTGATGATCACCATGCCAAACACTAATAGACCAATTATGTAGTTTTTTTAGGTCATTAATTAGTGTTAATAAGGCCATTGAGTCTTGACCCCCCCGAAACACTTATTAAAAT
>MWOX01000104.1 GCA_002026005.1 Prochlorococcus sp. HOT208_60m_808M21 | reverse complement strand
TTATAAAATTCCGATGATTTTTTAAATTGAGATTTTTTATTTCTCATAACTTAAAATCTTGTTTTGTCCATTTCGCCATTATACGGACCCTGCTTCACTTCTATTATTTCACTTTGTTCTAACATTTCAAATCCATGTCCTCCAGAAGCAAGAAGGATGAAATCACCAGTATTAAGAATTGTACTTTCTGTATAAACTTTTTCATTATCATAAAAATTTACCTTAACCTTACCCTTCTTAACAAAAAGAACTTCCTGGGTTAATGTAACTGATCTTTGAATTTTATTATGCATATGAGGTTGAATAATATAACCTTTTGGTCTATTCATATAACCCAATTGCTGAGAAAAATCATCAGGTGTCAAAAATTTTATCCCTTCATCTTCAAATGATGATCTAAGAATGATTGCGTAAATTTCTTTTTTGTTCTTAATATATTCAATCATTAAATCTCTAGTTTGATCTATTTATAAAATTATAAATTTAA
>MWOX01000103.1 GCA_002026005.1 Prochlorococcus sp. HOT208_60m_808M21 | reverse complement strand
TTCAATACCTTTTTCTTTTAAAAAATTCCTGATTTCATCAGCCTTCGCATAATTCTTTTCATTTTTTGCTTTCAATCTTTTATTAATAAGCGATGATATTTCTTCTTCTGTTATTTTACTTTCTTTTACTAAAACCTCTTTTTTAAGACCAAGTACCTCAGTCAAGTTTTCAAGAGTTTTGAAATTCTCAAGTAGAAAGAATTTTTCATTTAGATCTATTTTAAAACCTTCAACCCTTTGAAATTGGTTTAAAAAGTTTTTTAATGGTTTCGCTAAATCGTAAATAACTGCAATAGCACCTGCTGTATTGAGGTCGTTTCCCAGAGCCTCAGAAAATTTAAGCGTTTTTTGAGACAATTCAAAACTTATTTTCTCTTTATATTCTTCGTCGATAAATTCATCCTTATCAATAGATCTAAAAACA
>MWOX01000102.1 GCA_002026005.1 Prochlorococcus sp. HOT208_60m_808M21 | reverse complement strand
TTTGAAATCTTTTAATAATTCTTTAGAGCAAAGGAAATTAAGACCACTATATTCAATATCAATTTTTCTACAAGTATCTTTCCATTCAGGAAAACAATTTTTTGTTGGATAAGAAATGATTAAAAAACCTCCAGATTTTAATTTACTAAACCAATTTTTTATTATCTTTTCTGGCTTGTTTAACCAATGGATGCAAAAGTTAGATGTTAATAGAGAACAGTTATTAATTTCAGGAGGTAAATCATAATTCAAATCCCATAAAATTTTTTTACTAGATAATTTATTCTCAAGAAGCATTTTTTTGCTGAAATCAATTCTGGCTACTTTTTGGAAAGAAAAATTTTTTTCTATTTCATCAGCTAATATTCCTGGTCCTGCTCCTAAATCTATCCATTCACCTTTTTTTTTGGGGGATTTAATTCTTTGATAAATTGAACAATCTTTTTTGCAAAAAATTGCTGAATATTTGAATGCTCTAAATACCGATATGCAGCATCATTGAAATTATTTTTTATTTTCTCA
>MWOX01000101.1 GCA_002026005.1 Prochlorococcus sp. HOT208_60m_808M21 | reverse complement strand
GATATCAACATTAATGATTTTGAGAGAATCAGACAAAAAGTACCCGTTATTTGCGACCTTAAACCGAGTGGGAAATATGTTACGGTCGATCTTCATAAAGCAGGTGGGATTCCACAAGTGATGAAAATACTTTTGAATGCAGGATTAATTCATGGCGATTGCAAAAACATTGAAGGCAAAACTATCTCAGAATACTTACAGAATATTCCAGATAAGCCTCCAACAAATCAAAATGTAATAAGAGACATAGATGACCCTCTTTATAAAAAAGGACATCTAGCGATATTAAAAGGTAACTTAGCGAGCGAAGGTTCTGTAGCCAAAATTAGCGGAGTAAAAAACCCTGTATTAACAGGTCCCGCAAAGATTTTTGAAAGTGAAGAGGATTGTTTAAAATCGATATTAAATAACGATATAAAAGCTGGTGATGTTGTTGTTATTAGAAACGAAGGGCCTGTAGGAGGTCCAGGCATGAGAGA
>MWOX01000100.1 GCA_002026005.1 Prochlorococcus sp. HOT208_60m_808M21 | reverse complement strand
TTAGTTTTTCCGCTACCTGCACCAGCTACAACTAATAGTGGTCCATAAACATGTTTTACTGCTTGAAGTTGTTGATTGTTTAGGGACTTAAAAAGGAAATTGTTGGTTTGAGGCACTTTTGGAAGGGTTTTTCAAAAATCAGACTTTACTATGAGATTCAGATTCCATTTCTAGATCTTCTAACGTTTTTTTTAAATTGATAAGTTCATTATTGTTATTAATTATTTCTTCAAATTTATTTTGAGTCATCTTTAATTTCATACTTCTGTCTAGGATTTCTTTTTCCAATCTCTTTTTATATGAGGAAATAAGTTTCTTTGATAATTTTAAATCCTGTTGATCCAAAACTTTATTAAAAATGTAATTTCATATTAGCGAAAAAAATTTTTTTTTTTTGAATTATTTCAACTATCACTTTGGAATGAAGTTATTAATTAAGAAGCGTT
>MWOX01000010.1 GCA_002026005.1 Prochlorococcus sp. HOT208_60m_808M21 | reverse complement strand
TGATGGAATAACTCCTGCTCCTGCTCAATTTGGTGCAACTGGTTCTGATCGTTATATAGATCTAAATGGAGATGGAGATTTTGATGATGAGAATGAAGATCGTCTCGCTTTAAATAGTCAGGTTAGATTTCAGAGAGATCTAGAGCAAGATAATTTAATAACAAAAGTTTCAAATGATTATGACGGTGATGGAGTATTTGAAGTTTATTGGAAGACATCTGATAATACCGCATACTTAAGAGCTCTAATGCACGATGACGGTAATATCAGGTATGCAAATTATCAGAATGAAAGTCAGATGAGAGATTATTTAACGACTAACGGTTTGAGCGATACTATTTCTGATATTATCTCCTGAGAACAACAAGGGATATAGACAGCTAAGCAATTATAAGTATTAATTTAATATGAATCTAAAAATCAGGAAAATATATAAGACTAGATAATAACTTTTTAAAAAAGTTTATTTGAATCAGCCAATAATATCACTTGTAATATCACCAAATCCTTGATTTGTTAGATATTCAGACATCTGATCTTCACTCTGATAATTTGCATACCTGATATTGCCATCTGCATGCATCAGTGATCTTAAATAAGCTGTTCCATCAGATGTCTTCCAATAGACCTCATGTACTCCATCTCCATCATAATCACCAGCATGTTTTGCTTCTAAATTATCTATATCCAAATCATTTTGGAATCTAACCTGACTATTTAATGCTAAACGGTCAACTGTTTCTCCATTGTATTCAACATATCTACTCTCTTCTGAGACCCCAAAGTTAGCAGGTGCAGGAGTAACTCCGTCTTCTAGGTATCCATTATTGGATTCACCAACAGCTATTAAAGGATCATCATATATTCCAACAACTCTTGTTCCACCACCAGCTCCATTATCATCAAAGTCTATCTGACCGGTAGTTGAGTCAATTTTAGCGGTAACCCAACGCCTTGATACATCGTTAGTGAATATTGCCTCAAAAGTACCATCTCCATTGACATCCAACATCCCATGATATTTATAGGATGTAGGAGTATCTTCTCGGTTATCTCCAGCATGAAGACTGCCATCATAATCTTTGATCGCATCAAGTGTAGCTTTTTCTCCAACTGTATATGCAGTAATAGTTACAGGAGATGATCCGGTGACGCTTGAGAAACCATTTGAATCTGCAGTGTAACTACTATTAATTTCTGCTACTGATACTAGAGACGATGAGCTTGAAGTGTCAGTTGATGTGTCAGTTGATGTGTCAGTTGATGTGTCAGTTGAAGTGTCAGTTGAAGAGTCGGTTGATGTGTCGGTTGATGTGTCGGTTGAAGTTAAAACACTTCCGTCTGATGCGCTACTATCAGTACCGGAGCCCGCGAGTAAAGCAGGGTCACGTACCACTCCGAGAGTACTATCTGAGTCATACCTTCCATTATCTTTGACATACACTGTCATCAAGTTTGTGTCAGAATCGAATATTGCACCTTCACCAGTTGTCTCATCATAAGCAAAATCAAAATATTCACCACTTGCTTGATCTTTCTTCAAGTATTTAGGATCAGTAGTATCTTCAGGAATAACCCAAGATAAAGAAACAATCTGACCATAGTTATCTGGGTCATCAATAGTAACATTGAAATCCATCAATCCTGTCAAAGGCTTGATATTGCTCGAGTCTAAACCTGTGTCATTACCAACTTTTGCTAATACCGCATCATTGGCTTCCTGAATAATTCCTACATCCAACTGATATGTACTCTTTGATCTACCCTCAACTCCTCCACTAAACATTTCTATTTCTGTATCGGTTGAATCTGACTGAGAATTAGCTATACCAATTATTGGTGATTGAGCAGTATTTCCATATTCCGCTTCAACAGCTGCATCAACATTTGCAGTGTTGATCAAGTTAGTGTAAGTGTCAGAAGCAGAAGATGAAGAACCTTGACTTATAGAGCCATCAGCATTTAGATCTTGTCCAAATTCATCTTCATTCAATTCTGCTGAAGTACGGAAAGAAACATTATTCCAATCAATTTTTGCATTAGCATCAAGAGTTAATACTTGATATGAGATATCAGTACTTTCACCAAAAGTTACAGTTTCCTCAACTGCAATTTTATAAATGTCTCCAACTTTTTGAGTAGCTATTGCTTCAGAAGTAAACGAACCTCCAGTCCAACTTTCTGAAAAATTAAGGTCTACAAATCCACCATCAGGTCCAGAAACTTGCAAAGAAGTATCTCCATCTTTGATGAATAGACTTCCATCAGTAGTAGCCGCTAATTTTGCTCCTGTCTTATCTGTAGAAATTTCAATTGCCGCATTTGCACTAATTTCAGAAACCTCATTATCTCCATTAAGGTCTAATGTGAAGGTATCTTCTAATTTTATTGGATCATCGGTGTAGGTAAGGGTTCCCCAATCGACTTGATTAGTAGTTTTATCAACGTTTACAGTTTCATAATTAATATCGGTTGATGCACTATCACCAGAACCAAAAGTACCAGTAGATTTAACTAAGATTTTGTAAACTTCAGAATCTGAAACAGTCGCAGTTTCTACAGCTATAACTTCTTTTGAAATTGATCCATAACTACCAAGTGTTATTGATTCATTGAAACTTATTAGACCTCCACTTTCATCAAGAACTGGTGACTTTGTTTCACTTCCAGCATCCTGCACATAAAGATTATTATTGGAATCCAAATGAGCTTTAGTTCCTTTAGTATCAGTATCGACCTCAGTAAGAGTTTCATTTGTGGCAGACCAGGTGGTACCATCTCCATCAAGATCTTGATTTAATTCTGATTCCCATAATTTTGCGTCACTAAAAGTATATGAAGAGAAATCAACAATCCCTGAAGCCTCTGATATATAGTCATTTGTTCCAACATTGATTTTTAAAGTTTCCCAGTCCTCAATTGGCGAGTAAGTTTGTCCTGCAGCTTCAGCTGTAGCTTTGGCAGCTTGGTCAGTAGTTGTATGTTTGATAGCTAAACGCCAATAATCAGGCGTATCATTACCATCACTATCAACACCTTCCACAGCAAAGGCTGTAGCTTCAC
>MWOX01000001.1 GCA_002026005.1 Prochlorococcus sp. HOT208_60m_808M21 | reverse complement strand
TTCCATCAGATAAATAACCGCCATACTTATTGCCTTCAGCGATGAGAGGATCATCATATATTCCCACCACTCTTGTAGTTCCACCCTCTCCGTAATCGGAATAATCTATTTTACCTGTACTTGGATCAATAGAGGCAGTAACCCAACGTCCACTCTTTAAATTTGTATATATAGCTTCCTCTATTCCATCTCCATTGATATCAATTGTATTTTGATATTTATATGCACTGTCAACTCCTTCAGTGGAAGAATTAGCGTGTGAATTTCCATCGAAATCTCTTATGTGTTTAAGAGTATAGTTCTCACCCTGAACTAAATTTGTTACTACCTTCGATATGCCCTGTAGATCGATAATTATATCAGCAATCTGTTCTGTTATAGCAGAATCCTGAATAGTAAGAGGTCTAGTTGCTGCAATTTGATTTGTTCTTTCCTCGTCAGAAAAAAGTTTTATATTTATTGTTTCGTATCCTTCAATGATTCCATCATTAGCAATGTTATGCATGAAGGAAAAATTACCATCACTTCCAACATCTCCTGATCCCGTGAGGGAACCCAGCGCAAAATCAGAGATATCTACGTTTTCCCCACTTAATGACCAATATAAAGTAGTTCCCTCTGCAACATTTTGAGTGGATACA